>DATGSB010000094.1:0-5250 GCA_035303045.1 Actinomycetaceae bacterium
CACGAGCCTCAACTCGCTGCCCACGTGGGTGAAGATCCTCATCGCCCTGGCCGCGCTGGGCGCGGTGGTCACGCTCATCATCTTCGTCGCCCGCCGCCTGCGCGAGGATCGCTCCCGCTGACTCGCTGGGCTGGGCGCGCATTAATGCCGTAGCCTCGAACCGTCCGACCGTCGAAGTCTTTCGTACGGAGGTGGACGGCAGTGGCTGGTCGCGGCGAAGGGGACGAGACCTCAGCCCCGCCCGCCCGAATGCCCCGCGGCTCCCAGCTGCGCTTGGCGCATCGTGCCCGCGCCCCGCCGGCGGCGGGATCACCACCGACGCCCTGTCGGAGTAGCCACGCCAACGGCGCGGCGCACGCGCCTCCACCGCCCCTTGCGGGGCCGCGAAAGGACACGATGACCACTCTGCAACAGCAACACGACCTTTATCCCACCCGCCTGGCGGAGCCCACCCCGGCGTTCGCCCGCTCCCACCCCACCGTGTGGGGCACCGCGGCCGACGGGCCGTTCTCCCAGGCGGAACTCGACGCCCACGAGGCCAAGGGCTTCTCGATCCTGCCGGACTTCATCACCGCGGAGGAGGTGAAGGACGTCAGCGCGGAGCTCGTTCGGCTCTCCGATGAGCCGAGCCTGCGCGGTGATGTTCGTGTCATCACCGAAGCCGAGACGGGCGCCGTTCGTTCGATCTTCGAAGTGCAGAAGCTGAGCGAGCTCATCGACTCCATCAGCCGCGACCCGCGGCTGCTCGACCGGGCGCGCCAGCTGCTCGGCTCGGAGGTCTACCTGCACCAGACCCGCATCAACTACATGCCCGGGTTCAAGGGCACCGGCTTCTACTGGCACTCGGACTTCGAGACGTGGCACGCCGAGGATGGCATGCCGCTGCCGCGAGCGGTGAGCTGTTCGATCGCGTTGACGGCGAACTACCCGTTCAACGGCGGGCTCATGGTGATGCCGGGCTCCCACAAGACGTACGTGCCCAGCGTCGGTGAAACCCCGGACAACAACCACGCCTCGTCGCTGAAGAAGCAGACCGTGGGTGTGCCCACCGAGGAGGACATCACCTCACTCGCCGGGCAGTACGGCATCGACCAGTTCACCGGGCCTGCAGGTTCGGCCCTGTGGTTCGACGCCAACATCATGCACGGCTCGGGCAACAACATCACGCCCTTCCCCAGGTCCAACCTGTTCCTGGTGTTCAACAGCGTGGAGAACACGCTGCAGGAACCGTTCGCCGCTCGCGAGCCGCGGCCGACCCACATCGCCAACCGCGAGTTCACGCCGCTGAGCTAGGTTGCGCGCGTGCCGGGGGCACCGCCGGGGCCGGGCCTACTGCAGCGGCACGAAGCGGTAGGCACCGACGCTTCGGCGGTGCACTCCGGCGCGCTCGCGGTGCACGACCTCGAGGGTGCCGGCGACGGGGATGACCATGACGCCAGGCTCGGCCAGCTGGTCGACGAGCTCGCCCGGCAGGCTGGCGGCCTCGGCGGAGACGAGGATGCGGTCGAACGGCGCGTGCTCGGGCAGGCCGAGGGTGCCGGGGGCCGCGACTTCCACGGCGTCGCCGTCGTAGCCGGCGGCCTCGAGGTTCGCGCGAGCCTGGGCGACGAGTTCGGGCACGATCTCGACGCCGCGCACCGCACCGCCGGGGGCGACGAGCTCCTGTAGGAGGGCCGTGGTCCACCCCGAGCCGCAGCCCACATCGAGCACGGTGTGACCCGGGCCGACGTCCAGCAGCGTCAGCATCGTGGCGACGGTGGAGGGCTGGGAGCAGGTGGCGTCGTAGCCGATCGGCAGCGGGGCGTCGAGCGCCGCCTCGTCACGCACCTCCGCCGGCAAGAAGTAGTGGCGCGCGGCGCGGCGCATCGCGGTCCTCACGCGCATGTCCGCCACCGTGATCTCGTTAGGGCGCGACCGTATTGCGCCCGAAGTCGGTGAGGAAGCGAGGCCCGCGCCGCGCCAGGTCCGCGGCGAACTCCTCGCGCCACTCGCCGAAGGGGGTGTGGGCGAGCTCGTCGTTGGCGAAGCGCGTGTCGTCGGTGATCTCGGTGGCGCAGAACGCCGGGATGGTGAGGTCGACGACCGGGCCGCCGCGTTCCACCTCCGCGACGATGAGGCCGGCGTTGCCGCCGAGGAACTCATCGATCACCCAGCCGTCTTCGTCGAGCCACACCGAGTGGCGCAACTTGGCCACGAGCTGCCCGCCGCGGCGCACCATCCCCAACCCGGCGTTGACGTCGACTTCGCGTTCCACCTCATACCGGGTGCCGCCGACGTAGGGCCCCTTGGCTGTGAGCATGCACAGGTCGTAGTGCGGGGCCCAGGCCTCGAGGAGCTCGCGCTCGCCCTGATCGCCGGTGTGGGCGGCGGCGCGGAGTTCGGTGGGCAGCTGCGAGGCCTGCAGCCGCACCCGGATGGCATAGCCGTCGACGGCGAGGACGTAACTTTGCAGGATCGCCGCGGGGTGCGGCTCGGTGGCGACGACGGCGGGCAGTTCGGGCACGAAGAACTTGCGTTCGAACTCAAAGTTTCCCTCGTCCATTGCTCGAGACTAGGACGCTGGGCGGCCCGGCGCGCGCAGGCGCGCTGGCGCCGCTGTGCTGGCCAAGACGCCCCGCCTCCCCGACACTTGAGGCACTCGGCAATGACGGCGGGAGGCATCGTGGCATCGGTAGTAGACGAACGGCAGGCGCGGCGCGTGGCCGAGGAGGCGCGGGAGGCCTCCTGGGACCGGCCGAGCTTCGCCAAGGAGCTGTACCTGGGCCGGTTTCGGCCCGATCTCATCCATCCCTTCCCGCGGCCGGCCGCCGCGGACGTCGAGCGGGGCGAGGAGTTCCTGGCCCGGCTTGCCGAGCACGCCGCCACGATCGATGGCGCTGCCATCGAACGGGAGGGCCGCATCCCCGCCGACGTGCTCGACGGGTTGCGCCGAATAGGCGCCTTCGGCATGCGGATCTCTCCCGACTTCGGCGGGCTGGGCCTCAGCCAATTGCACTACAACCGGGCCCTGGCGCTTATCGGCTCGGTCAGCCCCGCGATCGGCGCCTTGCTCTCGGCCCACCAGTCGATCGGCGTGCCCCGGCCGGTGGCCATGTTCGGCACCGCCGACCAGCAGCGCCGGTTCCTGCCGCGCTGCGCGGTCGGGGCGATCTCGGCCTTCCTGCTGACCGAGCCCGATGTCGGGTCCGACCCGGCGCGGCTCAACATGCGCGCCCGGCGCACCGACGAGGGCGATTACGTGCTCGACGGCGTGAAGTTGTGGGCCACGAACGGCACGATCGCCGAGCTCCTCGTCGTCCTGGCCCGCGTGGAGGCGGGAGAGGGGACGAACGAACGGGGCGGCATCACGGCTTTCGTCGTCGAGGCCGACTCCCCGGGGATCGAGGTGCTGCACCGCAACGCCTTCATGGGGCTACGCGGGCTCGAGAACAGCGTCACCCGGTTCACCGGGGTGCGGGTACCTGCCGCCAACAGGATCGGCGAGGAGGGCCGTGGCCTGAAGATCGCGTTGACGACGCTGACGACGGGCCGCCTGTCCATTCCCGCGATGTGCGTGGGGGCGAGCAAGTGGTCGCTGGGGGTCGCGCGGCAGTGGGCGCGGGAACGGGTGCAGTGGGGGCGTCCCGTGGGCGAGCACGCCGCCGTCGCCCACCAGATCGCGTTCATGGCCACGGCCACCTACGCCCAGGAGTCGGTGCTCGAGCTCACGAGCCTGCTGGCCGATGCCGGGGGTTCCGACGTGCGTATCGAGGCCGCCCTCGCCAAGCTTTACACCTCGGAGATGGCCTGGCAGGTCGCCGATCGGCTCGTGCAGGTCCGCGGCGGGCGGGGCTATGAGTCGGCCGCGTCCCTGGCGGCCCGCGGGGAGCGCGCCGCGCCCGTCGAGCAGGTGCTGCGCGACCTGCGGATCAACCGCATCTTCGAGGGATCGACCGAGATCATGCACCTGCTCATCGCTCGCGAGGCGGTCGATCAGCACCTTTCTGTGGCCGGTGGCCTCATCGACCCCGACGCGACGGCGGCGGAGAAGGCGTCGGCGGGGCTGGCGGCCGCAAAGTTCTATGCCGGCTGGCTGCCCACGCTGTGCGCGGGGCCGGGGTCGCTGCCGGGAAGCTACCGGCAGTTCGGTTCCCTGGCCGGGGAGATGCGCTTCGTCGAGCGCGCCTCGCGGCGCCTGGCGCGCGCCACCTTCGCTGGGATGGCCCGCTGGCAGGGCGGCCTCGAGCGCCGCCAGGGCTTCCTGGGCCGCGTCGTCGATATCGGCGCCCTGCTGTTCGCCATGGCGGCGTGCTGCGTGCGGGCCGAGGACGCCCGCTCGGCGCGTCTCGCCCGGGCCTATTGCCGCCGGGCGCGTCTGGAGGTCGAGCAGCTCTTCACCGCGCTGTGGCGCAACACCGACACGATCGACGAGGAGCTCGCCCGCCAGGTGCTGCACGACGAGCACGTGTGGCTGGAAGACGGCGTCATCGACACCTCGAGCGGCACCGGGCCGTGGATCAACCCGGAGCACGGCTGAGGGGGCCGCCCGTAATGTGGGCGACCCCCTCAGCGTGATCGGCGAGGAGCGGGCTTAGCCGACCGGTGATGCGCCGGTTCGCCGTGTGCGTACGGCGAGGGCCCCGGCCAGCACCATGGCGGCCGCGGCGGCGATCAGCGCGGCCGTCTCGGCGCCCGTGGCTGCCAGCGTGCCGCCGTCGTCGTCTTCGGCTGCGTTGTTGTCGGTGTTGGCACTAGCGCCGTTGTCGGCGTCGTCATTGTTGTCGTCGGTGCCGCCCGGGTTATCGGCCGCGACGACCTCGGCGCTCGTGCGAGCGAGGGACTCCCCGTCGGTGACGAGATCGATGCGGTAGGTGCCCAGGCCCGCGTCCTCGGCCACCTGCCAGGTGAAGGTGACGGTGCCGTCCTCGCCCACGGTAGCCGCGGGCAGGGTGGTCGCCGACACGCCGATGCCGTCGCCGAGGGTGGCGGTGAAGGACACCGGGTCGAGTTGCTCGCCGGCGTCATAGAAGTCACCGAAGGCGACTTCACCGTCCTCGGTGAGGCTCGCGGGCACGTTGCTGGCCGAGAGCACGTTGCCGTCGAGGGCGAGGTCGCTTGCGCCGAGGTCCAGGGTCGCGAGCTGCACGCCCGGGTAGGACGCGAGCTCGGGGTTGGTGGGGCTGGAGCTCTCGACGCCGGCGATGAGGGTGCCGGTGGTGCCGTCGATGACGATCCGCGGGTCGGTGATTGTCACCTGCAGCACGGGGCCGT
>DATGSB010000095.1:0-3864 GCA_035303045.1 Actinomycetaceae bacterium
CATGGCCGCCGTCCGGGCCGGGGCTAGCCACGTCCAAGGCACCGTCAACGGCTACGGCGAGCGCACCGGCAACGCCGACATCATCACTGTGGCCGCAAACCTCGAGCTCAAGCACGATCGGCCGGTGCTCGCCGGCAACGGCTTGCGCGAGGCGAGCCGACTGGCCCACGCCATCAGCGAGATCACGAACATCAGCCCGTTCGCGCGCCAGCCCTACGTCGGTTCCTCGGCGTTCGCCCACAAGGCCGGGCTGCATGCCAGCGCCATCCGTATCGACCCCGACCTCTACCAGCACATCGACCCCGTGGCCGTCGGCAACGACATGCGCATGCTTGTTTCGGAGATGGCCGGGCGCGCGAGCATCGAGCTCAAGGGCCGCGAGCTGGGCATCGACCTCAGCGGGCAGGCGGAACTGCTCGGCCGGGTCACCGATCGCGTCAAGGCCGCCGAGGCCGCCGGCTACACCTTCGATGCAGCCGACGCCTCCTTCGAGCTCATGCTGCGAGAGGAGATCGACGGGGCTCGCCCGAGCTACTTCCGCGTGGAGAGCTGGCGCGCGATCGTCCAGACCAACAGCGAGGACGTCAGCAGGACACTGGCCGAAGCGACGGTCAAGCTGCACACCCAGCGCGGCCGGGTCGTGTGCACCGGCGAGGGCAACGGCCCCGTGAACGCACTGGACCACGCCCTGCGGCAGGCGTTGGTGGACACCTACCCCGAGATCGAGGACTTCGAGCTCATCGACTTCAAGGTGAGAATCCTCGACACCGAATCAGGAACCGACGCCACCACGCGCGTGCTCATCGACACCACCGACGGCGTGCGCACGTGGAGCACCGTGGGGGTCGGGCCGGACATCATCGAGGCCAGTTGGGAGGCGCTCGTCGACGCCCTCGTCTACGGCCTGTTGCAGCACGACGTGCCGGTGCGTTAGGCGGCTGCGTCGCGAAAAGGGGAACGGATGCGCGGAGAGTACAAGGTCCCCGGCGGCAAGCTCGTCGTCGTCGACCTTGACGTCGTTGAGGCGCGCCTTGCCGACGTCCAGGTGTCGGGAGACTTCTTCCTCGAGCCGGACGACGCGCTGGAACACATCAATGCGAGCCTGCGCGGCATGCCCGTGGCGAGCAGCGCAGGCGACCTCGCCCGAGCGATCGATCGCGCCTTGCCCGACGGCGCCCAACTCGTCGGATTCACCTCCGAGGCCGTCGGTATCGCGGTGCGTCGCGCCCTTAAAGCCGCCACGAGTTGGCACGACCACACCTTCGATGTCATCGGCCCCCGGATCATGGCGCCGACGATGCACGTCGCACTAGACGAGGTGCTACCGGGTGAGGTCGCCGCCGGACGTCGCAACCCCCTGCTGCGGCTGTGGGACTGGGACGCCCCGCTCGTGGTCATCGGCTCCTTCCAGTCCGTGCGCAACGAAGTCGACACCGACGCGCTAGCCCGCCACGGGATGAGCGTCGTGCGCCGCATTTCCGGCGGTGGGGCGATGTTCATGGAGCCGGGAAACTGCATCACCTACTCCCTCGTCGTGCCCACCACCCTCGTCGACGGCCTCAGCTTCGAACAGTCCTACGCCTTCCTCGACGACTGGGTGCTCGGAGCCCTCCACGACGTCGGGATCAACGCCCACTACGTGCCGCTCAACGACATCACGTCCGAGCACGGCAAGATCGGGGGAGCGGCCCAGAAGCGTTTCGCCAGTGGCGTTGTCCTGCATCATGCGACGCTGAGCTATGACATCGACGCTCAGAAGATGCTCGAGGTGCTGCGCATCGGGCGCGAGAAGATGTCGGACAAGGGCACGACGAGCGCGGGCAAGCGTGTCGACCCCATGAGGTCGCAGACCGGCATGGCCCGGGCTGACATCATCGAGGCGTTCCTCAGCCATTTCCGCCGCCGCTACACCACCCGCGACTCCGACTACACGGCCGAGGAGTTGGCTCGCGCCGACGAGCTCGTTGCCACGAAGTTCACCGCGGAGGACTGGACTCACCGGGTGCCGTGAGGCGCCCCGAATTCGATCTAAGCTGTGGCAATGCCGCCGGTTCTCCTCGCCCTCCTCGTCGGGCTCTTCGTCGGCGCTGTTGTTGGCATGCTCGGGGCAGGGGGCGGCCTGCTATCGATGCCCATCCTCGTTTATGCCCTGGGGATCGACCCCCACTCCGCGGTGGCCTCCTCGCTGGTCATCGTCGCTGCGAGCGCAAGTATGTCCCTCATTCCCCATGCGCGGCGCCGCAACGTGGGATGGCGCGACGGCGCGCTGTTTGGCGTACTCGGGATCCTCGGCACGGTCGTGGCCAGCAGACTCGCGGCCTACGTGCCGTCGGACCTGCTGATGGCGCTATTCGCCGTACTGCTTCTGCTCGTGGCCGCAACCATGGCCCGCCGCACACTGCGCCCGTCGCGAACGCTGGAGGAACAGGCTCCGGCGCCGCGCCACCGGCTGCTGGCGCTCATCCTCACGGCAAGCGCGACGGGCATACTCACCGGTCTGTTCGGCGTGGGCGGGGGTTTCATCGTCGTCCCCGCCCTGCTCATCGTGCTGCGCATCGACATCCGCCGCGCCGTGGGGACGTCGCTCTTCGTCGTTCTCATCAACAGTCTCGTCGGGCTGGCTGCGCGCATCGGAACCCCGGTAACGATCGACTGGCCCGTCATCATCAGCTTTGCCGCGACCTCGATGCTCGCCGGGTTCTTTGCTGCGCGGATCTCGGCGGGAGTGCGGCCGAAGATCCTCAACCTGCTGTTTGCGACGCTGCTGCTGGCCGTCGCGCTGGTCACGGGAATCCAGTCCGTCCCGGAGCTCCTCGGCTGAAGGTCGCGCGCGTTTACTCCCGAGCTGCGCCGAACACCGAGGTGCCAAGGCGCACCATGGTCGCCCCCGCAGCGATGGCGATCTCGGCGTCTCGACTCATGCCCATCGACAGCTCCCGGGCCTCCGCGGTGCCGGGAGCAGCCGAGCTGAGAAGCTCATCGCGAAGCTGCGCCAGGCGCTCATAGGACGCTCGCACCACGCCGTCGTCGGTGCTGTTGGCGCCGATCGTCATGAGCCCGCGCAACCGCAGGTGGGGCAGGCCCGCCACGCCGGTGGCAAGTTCGACGGCGCCGGCCGGGGCCACGCCCCCCTTCGTGTCTTCGTCGGAGGTGTTGACCTGGACGAAGACGTCGAGCCGCCGCTCGGCGGTTCCGGCGAGCCGGTCGAGGCGTCGAGCCAAGCGCAGCGAGTCGACGCTCTGCACGCAAGTGACGAGGGGCACGACCTTCTGCACCTTGTTCGATTGCAGCGTTCCGATGAAGTGCGTGTCGAAGGTCGGAGCGTCGGGCAGCTCGGCTAGATCGGCGGCCATGGCTTCAAGTTCCTGGGCCCGGTTGTGGCCGATGAGACGAGCGCCGGCTCTGCCGAGTTCGGCCACCTCTGCCGCGGTGCGGGCCTTGACGGCGACGAGGATGACGACGTCGGCGGGATCGCGTCCGGCTGCCGTGGCGGCAGCCGCGATGCGTTCCTGGGCGTGGGCAAGAAGTTCTGAGAGCACGCTTGTGACTGTAGCCCGAGGTACCTTGACCGTTGGAAGCTGGCACGAACGCGATGCGCGGGGGGCACATGAGCGGACGCACTCCCGACAGACCAGTCCGACTCCCGGCCAACTTCCAGACCTGGCAGCACCTGACATTCCTGCACTGGCGCTACGACGCGGGCGACGTTCAACGACTGGTGCCCCCGGGGCTCACCGTGCAGGCCAAGGACGGCCTGACCTGGGTGGGGCTGACCCCGTTTCGCATGGCTCGCGTGCGCCTCCCAGGTTTACCGCCGCCGGGCTGGGACGCCTTCCCCGAACTCAACATCCGAACCTATGTCCG
>DATGSB010000096.1:0-5968 GCA_035303045.1 Actinomycetaceae bacterium
TCCAACCGCAGCAGCAGAGCGCCCAATTCAGGGCCGGGGTCGAGCTCTGCGAGTGCCTCACCCAGGCCGTCCCAGGCCGGGTCGGAATCTTCGGTGGGCAGGACGTCGAAGCGGGCGAACAACTCGGCCTGGGCGGCAGCATGGGCCAGCGCCGCGGCGTCCGGCTCGTCCTCGACCGCGCCGTCGGCTCCCCTGTCTGGCGTCGACATTGACCCCACCTCCTCGAACTGTTGTTCGAACCTGTTATGAGGCTATCGGAGAGGTCTGACAACGCCGCCAGAGGTCCCAGGGATGTGCATAATCGCAGGCCCAATCGGAGCCAAGGGGGTTCGTCGTCCTGGCCGGGATCAGGCGCGCGGGTGGGCCTGGCGGAAGGCCGCACGCAGCCGCTCGGGGGTCACGTGGGTGTAGCGCTGGGTCGTTGCCAGCGACGAGTGGCCGAGCACCTCTTGGACGGTACGGAGGTCAGATCCTCCGGCAAGGAGGTGGGTGGCCGCGGAGTGGCGCAGGAGGTGAGGCGCCACGTCCCGCAATCCCGCCCGTCGGGCGAGGCGATCGAGGTGGTCGCGCACGGCCCTGACCCCCAGACGCCCGCCGCGTTGGCCGAGGAACAGCGCCGGTGGCGAAGCTGGCGTCGAGAGGCGTCCTCGGCCTTCCGCCAACCATGCCCCCATCGCTCGACCTGCGGGCACCCCGTAGGGCACGACCCGCTCGATGTTGCCCTTGCCGACGACGCGAATCGTGCGCTGGCCGTCGTCCACATCATCGAGGTCCAGGGTGACAAGCTCGCTCACGCGGACTCCGGTGGCATAGAGCATCTCGGCAACGGCCCACGTGCGAAGGGCGGCGACGCGCGTGGGGCCCGGTTCAGCCGCCTCGCTCGCCGCGTGTTCGAGCAGCGCGATCACCTCGTCCTCGGCCAACACCTGCGGAACTCGGTTATCGGGGCTCGGGCTCAGCAGGCGCTGGCCGACGTCGCTCGTCAACCAGCCGCGTCGGTGCGCCCAGCTTGAGAACGACCGTGCGGCAGCCGCCCGACGGGCCAGGGTCGCGCGGGCCTTACCCTCCCCGGCCTGCTTCGCCAGCCACGACCGCAGGCGTGGAAGATCGAGCGACGCCAACACCTCCCGGGTAGGTGTCTCGGGCGCCTCGGCCGCGAATTCGAGTAGAGCGGCGACATCGCGCACGTAGGCGCGAACGGTGTGGGGGGACAACCCGCGTTGCAGCGCGAGGTGGTCCCCGAACTCCTCGAGCAGGTCGACCGCATCCATGACCACACCGTGCCCGCCCCCGGCGGGGATCACAACCACCCCCACGGAGCGTCCGCGCCCTAATCCCGAAGCCGGCACCACCCGGCGCCGTCCCGCGCGGCCCGACCGGCGAGTTCGAGGCGACCGAGTGCAGCGCGCACCTCGATGGACGACAGTCCGCTGCTGCGCACGAGGCTCGGAACCGCCGCCGACGAGCGGGCTGGGAGGGCATCGAGGACTTGGCGTGCCAACGGGTCCAGGCCATCGAGGAGGCCGGGGTCGAGTTCGTGTTGCTGCGGTGCTGGCGCCCCGCCGGGCACCAGTTCCCGAATCTCGGCAACGTCGGTGACGCAGACGGCGTTATTCTCCCGTAGCAGCCGGTGACACCCGGCCGAGGCCATCGAGGTCACCGGGCCTGGCACGGCCCCCAGCGGTCGAAGTAGCTCCCCGGCGTGCGAGGCGGTATTGATCGCCCCCGACCGCCACGCTGCTTCCACCACCACCGTGGCCTCGGCGAGCGCCGCGATGAGCCTGTTGCGTTGCAGGAACCGGGACCGCATCGGAGCGGTGCCACACGGTGCCTCCGATATCACCGCTCCGGAATCGATGATCGAGGACAACAACGAACTGTTGCCGGCCGGGTAGAGCCGGTCGACGCCTCCGGCGAGCAGCGCCCACGTGCGCCCACCAGCCGCGAGCGCGCCACGGTGGGCCGCGGCATCGATCCCGTAAGCGCCCCCAGAAATGACGACGAACCCCTCCTCGGCGAGGTCGTGGGCGAACCGGGCCGCGAGGTGCTCCCCGTAGGAGGTTGCGGCGCGAGCGCCCACGAGGGCGATCCCCGGCCCGGTTGTGAGTTCGCCTCGCACCCACAGGGCGGCCGGGGCAGTGACGCCAAGGTCGTCAAGTTGTTGCGGCCAGTGCTCGTCCTCGGGGATGACCAGGCGCCCGCCGAGCCGGTGGAGCACCTCGAGCTCGCGGCGAATGTCCAGCGTCGCGAGCCGCGGCAGCCACCGCGCGACGGCTCGGGGCCACTGCACGGCGCGCGCAGAAGCGACATCCGCTAGCGGGGCCGGCAGCCCGCCGATGGCCTCGCGTGCTTCGAGGTGAAGCAGCCAGTCCAGCGCCTCACTGTCCCCGAGATGGTGACGCAGGACTCCGGCGGCGGGATCCCCCGGCTCGGTCAGCCGGCCCCAGGCCGCAGCGGCCAACCTGCGGTCGGCGACGTCGAAGGGCAGCGTGCCGCGCGCTCGGCTAGCCACCGCGGATCCCCGGCATCCGCAGCGCAAGGGCCAGGTCGGTCTGTTCGCGTCCGGGCCGGTCGAGCCCGGCGAGGTCGGCCAGAGTCCACGCGATGCGCAACACCCGATCGAGGCCTCGCAAGGAAAGCCGACCGGAATCCAGCGCACCTTCCAGCTTGCTCACCGCCGACGGCGCGAGCCTCGCAGAATCGCGCAGCCACACGCCGCTGACCTCCGCGTTGGATCTCCACGGAGTGCCCCGCAGGCGCCGACGTTGGGCGCGGCGGGCGCGCGCGACCCGCTTCGCCACTGCAGCGCTGGGTTCGGGCTGCCGGGCCATCGCCAGGTCGGCGCGGGTGAGTGCGGGAACTTCCATCTGGATGTCGATGCGATCCAGCAGCGGCCCCGACAACCGGGCAAGGTACCGACGGCGCGCGAGTGGCGTGCAGGTGCACGCCAACCCCTTGCCGCTGCCCTGCCCGCACGGGCAGGGGTTGGCCGCCATGGCAAGCTGGAATCGCGCAGGGTAACGCGCGCTTCCCCGCGCCCGGTGCAACGTGAGCTCACCGGATTCCAGGGGCTGGCGCAGGGTGTCGAGCACTCGGCCCGAAAACTCCGGCGCTTCGTCGAGGAAGAGGACTCCGCGGTGGGCGCGGGAGGCGGCGCCGGGACGCGGCAGCCCGCTACCTCCGCCGACGACGGCCGCAGCGGTCGCGGTGTGGTGGGGCGCTTCGAACGGTGGCCTGCGCAGCAACCCGTCGCGGGCGTCGAAGGTGCCGGACAGGGAGTGGAGCGCCGTGACGGCGATCGCCTCGTCGTCGCTGAGGTCGGGCAGGAGCCCCGGAAGTCGCTGCGCCAGCAGAGTTTTTCCCGCGCCGGGCGGACCGAGGAGGAATAGGTGGTGCGACCCCGCCGCGGCAACCTCCAACGCGAGCTTCGCGTCGTCCTGGCCCAGCACGTCGACGAGGTCCGGTGCAGGTTGCTGTTCGCTGGGTTGCTCCACAGCGTTGACGGCGGGCGCAAGGGGCGGCGTGGTCCTGGCTTGCCCGCCATGCCGGCGAATGATGTCACCCAGGTGGGCGGCGCCGATGACGCGGGCGCCCGGCACGAGCTCCGCTTCGGGCACCGACTGGAGGGGCACAACGATCTCGGTGTAACCGTGCTCGACGGCCGCTGCGACGGCGGGCAGTACGCCGCGCACGGGGTGCAGGGAGCCGTCCAAGCCGAGTTCCCCCACGTGCACCGTGTCGAGTGCCCGGGTCGGGTCGACCACGCCCGCCGCGGCAAGGGTGGCCGCCGCAATCGCGACGTCGAAGCTCGACCCCGACTTGGGGAGCGAGGCCGGAGAGAGGTTGACGGTGATGCGCCGCGCGGGCCAGGTGATGCCGCAGGAGGCGACGGCGGCTCGCACACGCTCGCGCGCCTCAGACAGCGAGGTGTCGGGCAGCCCGATGAGCGAGAACGTGGGTAGGCCCTGGGCGCAGTGTGCCTCGACGGCCACGGGGTGGCCGCGCAGGCCGAGCAGAGCGATGGCCAGGCTGCGTCCGAGCGTCATCTCAGCCCACCCCGATGATGTGCTCGATGCGGGCCGCTCCTGCGGGCCGGGGCCACACCGCGATGACGTCGATGCGCACGCCCGCGGCCCGCTCCGTGTGTTCCGTGAGCCACAGCGCCGCGAGCCTGCGCAACCGCGCGAGCTTCGCCCCGACGACCGCTTCTGCGGGATGGCCGAAGGCGTCGCCGCGGCGCGTCTTCACCTCGACGAAGACGAGCTCATCGCGCTGCCCATCGCGGGCGATGATGTCGATCTCGCCCTGGGAACACCGCCAGTTTCGGTCGAGGACGTCGTACCCCTTGGCCGTGAGAATCCGCGCCGCGACGCTCTCCCCATACCGGCCCACTGCGCCCCTGCGTGACATCCCGCCACCTCCATCGGCCCAGCCTGGCGGCACGGGCCGCGGAGCTGGCGGGGAGGCAAGGAGTTGTGGACGGCGCGGCATTTCCGCCCGGTGTGGACGGTCGGTCGAGCAGACTTCGCGGCGCGACCCCCTCGCGACTGGTGCCGCGCAGACCAGGAGGGCAGATCAGGAGGGCAGGTCAGGAGGGCAGGCGGAGCTCGGCCTTGGGAAGTTCTTCGACGTTGACGTCCTTGAATGTGACGACGCGCACGGATCGCACGAAGCGCGCCGAGCGGTAGACGTCCCACACCCAGGCGTCGCCGAGGGTGAGTTCGAAGAAGACCTCGCCGCCCGCGGAGCGCACCTGCAGGTCGACCTCGTTGGCGAGGTAGAAGCGACGCTCGGTTTCCACGACGTATGAAAACAAGCCGACGACGTCTCGATACTCGCGATACAGCGCGAGTTCCAATCCGGCTTCGTAGTTCTCCAGATCTTCTGTGCTCACGGAGCCATCTTCCCCCTTCCCTGACCACTCACGGCGCTCGACGCGGCGAGATCCGCCGTCTCGTGACGCTGGTCGGCCGCGCCCGGAAGCCGCCATGAGCGACGGTGCTCCTCGCTGGGACCATGGACGCGCAGCCCGGAGATGTGGGCGGGAGCGGCGTAGCCCTTGTTGGCTTCCCACGCAAAGTGGGGATGAACTGTCGCCAGGTCGACCATGACGGCGTCGCGTTCACATTTCGCGAGCACGCTGGCCGCTGCCACTGCCGCGCACGTGAGGTCCGCCTTGATGACCGTGCGCACCTCGGGCGGCTCTGGTTGGGCGGGATCGTCGAAGAGGCTTGGCGCACTCAGCCAGTCGTGGTGGCCGTCGAGGATGATGACGTCGGGCATCGCCCCCTGGGAGGCGACGGCCCTGAGGGCCCGCAGGCCGGCCAGTCGCAGCGCCGGGGTGAGCCCGACCTCGTCGATTTCGGCGGCGCTGGCGTGCCCGACCGCGTGGCTCCGACACCAGCCGCGCACCGGGTCAACCAAAGCCTGGCGGGCCTCTGGCCGCAGCAGCTTCGAATCGCGTAATCCTTCGGGGTGGGCCGCCGTGGCCACGTCAACGACGACGATGCCGACGCTCACCGGCCCGGCCAGCGCTCCGCGCCCGACCTCGTCCATGCCGGCCACGCTGCGATAGCCCGCGCTGAGAAGCTCGCCCTCGAGTTGTCGTGTCGGTGCGGTCACGGGAGCGCGCGGGGGTTGGGTGCGGTGTCTCATGGTGCCTCGGGCACGTCACTGAAGGCGTCGGAGGGTGTTTCGAGGACGGTGAAGTGGTCGAGGGGCCACATGACGAGAAACGCCTTGCCCACGATGTTGTCCAAGGGCACCGATCCGCCGCCGGGGCCCCCCTGCTGGGCGCGGGAATCCTGGGAGTTCGAGCGGTGGTCACCCATGAACCAGAAGTGGTCCTGGGGAACGGTGACGCTGAACTCGCGGCTGCTGGGCGCGTCGCCGGGGTACAGGTACGGCTCATCCACGGGCTGGCCGTTGACGAGGATCCGCCCGGAGTCGTCGCAGCATTCGACGGTGT
>DATGSB010000097.1:0-2808 GCA_035303045.1 Actinomycetaceae bacterium
ACCCGGAGTTCGTCGCGGTCCACGTGATGCCGAAGGACATTCGGTTCACCTTCGCCGAGTGAGCGCCGCTCGGTGCGCGCGACCCGATGACCGCTCCACCGGCTCCACCACGCGTTCTTCGGCGGCTGAGCGGGCGTCTCGGCTGAGGTATCCGGTCTTGCGACCGTGCATGAACCCGGCACCCGCCCCCAGGACCGCCCCGTCCTGGTCGCCTACCCTCGACTTCTGCCCGACGGCACGAACCCACGCACCCGCCCGGCCGGAGGAGCTCATGACCTCATCCCCCAGCCACATCTCCGTCCGTGGCGCGCGCGTGCACAACCTCAAGGACGTCGACGTCGACATCCCGCTGCGCGAGCTCGTCGCGATCGCCGGGGTGTCGGGCTCGGGCAAGTCCTCCCTCGCGCTCGGCGTGCTGTACGCCGAGGGCTCGCGCCGGTATGTCGAGGCGCTGTCGACCTACACCCGGCGCCGGATGGCCCAGGCCCCGCGGGCCGCCGTCGACTCCGTCGAGCACGTGCCCGCTGCCCTGGCCCTGCGGCAGCGTCCCGGGGTGCCCGGGGTGCGGTCCACCTTCGGCACCTCCACCGAGCTGCTGAACGTCATCCGGCTGATGTTCTCGCGCCTCGCCTCGCACGTGTGCCCGAACGGCCACCGTGTGCCGCCGACGATCAACGTCGCCGCCGAGGTGCCCTTCCCCTGCCCCGAGTGCGGCGAACGGGCGCGGCCCCCGGAGGCCGAGGAGCTCGCCTTCAACTCCGAAGGCGCCTGCCCCACGTGCACCGGTACGGGAGTGGTCCGCGACGTCGATGACACCGCCCTGGTCCCGGACGAGTCCAAGACGATCGATGACGGCGCGGTCCTGCCGTGGCAGATGTTCAACTTCAAGGTTCAGCCGGCGATCGTGCGGGAGTTCGGCGTGCGCACCGACGTGCCGTTCCGGGAGCTGGCGGACTGGGAGCGGGAAATCGTCTTCGACGGCCCGGAGGAGAAGAAGCACATCACCTTCGCCACCAAGAAGTCCGTGCACGACCTCGACTTCACCTTCCGCAACGCCCGCCTCACCGTCACCAAGGAGCTCGAGCGCGCCACCGACGAGAAGCGCTTCAACCGGGTGGCTCGCTTCCTCATCGAGAGCGTGTGCCGCACGTGCGGCGGCACCCGGCTGAACGAGCGCGCCCGCCTCCCCCGCATCGGCGACCTCGGGCTGGCCGACGTCACGGCGATGACCCTCGACGACGTCGTGGCCTGGGCACCCACCGTCACCGCAGGCCTGCCGGCGGACATCCGGGAGATGGCCACGGGCCTCATCGACACGTTCCAGCGCATGGCCCGCCGCCTGGTCGAGCTGGGCCTGGGCTACCTCACCCTCGACCGTGCCGGGGCGACCCTGTCCACCGGCGAGCGCCAGCGCGTGCAGCTGGCCCGCGCCGTGCGCAACCGCACGACCGGGGTGCTCTATGTGCTCGACGAGCCCTCCATCGGGCTGCACCCGTCGAACGTCGCCGGCCTCATCGGCGTCATGCGCGACCTGCTTGCCGACGGCAACTCCGTCGTCTTCGTCGACCACGACGTGCAGATCCTGCGCGAAGCCTCCTGGCTCATCGAGATCGGCCCCGGCTCGGGCACCGGCGGCGGCCGCATCATCGCCCAGGGCACCCCGGCCGACCTCGAGGGCAGCCCCGACTCGCTGCTCAGCGGCTTCCTCACCGGCACCGAGCCCGTGGTCGTGCGCGAGCGCGCCGGCGAGTCCGCGATGTTCGACGCCGGCCGCATTCGCCTGGCCACCGGTGCCATCCACACCGTCCACCCGCTCGAGGTCGACCTCCCGCGCGGCCGGCTCGTCGCCGTCACCGGCATGTCCGGGTCGGGGAAGACGACCCTGGTGCTGGAGTCGCTGGTGCCGGCTCTTGCCTCTGTTGCTGAGGACGGCGCACGTCGCCTGCCCGCCCACGTCCGGTCGGTCGAGGCGCCCGGGATTCGGCGCGTGCACACCGTGGACGCCACCCCGATCGGCGTCAACGTCCGCTCCACCGTGGCCACCTACTCCGGCGTCTACGACGACCTGCGCAAGGCCTTCGCCGAGACCGAGGAGGCGAAGCGCTGCGGCTTGAGCGCCTCGGACTTCTCCTACAACACCGGTTCGCTGGCCTGCCCCCGCTGCCGGGGCACCGGCCAGGTGACCCTCGACGTGCAGTTCTTACCCGACGTCGACATCGCCTGCCCGGCCTGCGGCGGCTCCCGCTACGCCCCGGAGGCCGCAGAGATCCGGCGCGATGGCATCTCGTTGCCCGATCTGCTCGCGCTCACCGTGACCGAGGCGCTGGACGCCGTCGGCGACATCGCCACGGTGCGGCGGCGGCTGCAGGCGCTGGTCGACCTCGGGCTGGGCTACCTCACCCTGGGCGAGGACACGCCCGCCCTGTCCGGCGGGGAGGCGCAGCGGCTCAAGCTCGCCAGCCAGCTGCACCGCGACCAGTCCGACGCCGTCTTCGTCCTCGAACCCAGCGTTGGCCTGCATCCGCTGGACGTACGGACATTGCTCGACGTGTTGCAGCGCCTGGCCGACCGCGGCGCCACCGTCATCGTCATCGAACACGACCTCGACCTCATCGCCAACGCCGACTACATCATCGACATGGGGCCGGGTGGTGGTGAGGCGGGCGGCCGGATCGTCGCCGTTGGGACGCCGGAGCGGATTGCCGAGGAGGAGCAGGGGGCGACTGGGCGGTACCTGGCCGCCCACCTGCGCGCCGGCTCCGGTCTCTGACGCCACCCTCTTGATACCCTGGGGGGTATCTCTGTCAC
>DATGSB010000098.1:0-2947 GCA_035303045.1 Actinomycetaceae bacterium
CCCGCGCGGCCCAGGCGCAAGGCGCGCGTCTCGCGTAGGCCGGCGGCGGGCGAGGTCCTCGCGCAGGCCAAAGCGCCCCGGGGCGCGGGTTACTCGAGGAGGCGACCGGCCGGGCGAAAACCACTCGAGGAGGCAAGCCGGCCGGACGAGGACTACTCGCGAGGGCAAGCCGCCCGGGCGAGAACTACTCGCGCAGGCCCAGCGCGCGGGCGCGCGTCAACGCTTCACCGCGCGAGCGCACGCCGAGCTTGCGGTACAGGGTGCGGTTGTGTGTCTTGATGGTGTTGACCGAGAGGTAGGCGCGCTCGGCGATCCGTTCTGCGCTCAGCCCCGCGGCGAGCCCGTCGAGCACGAGTTCCTCACTCGGCGTCAGGTCGATGACCTCCACCGCATCGGGAAACACGACGGGCACCTCGAGCCGCGCCGGGCGCATCGCCGCCGGCACCCCCGCCCATGGCGTCGTCAGGCCGTGGCGCCGCATGAGCTCCACCGCCTTCTCGGTGAGTTCGCGACCCGCGGCGTCCTCCCCCTTCGCCCCAAGCGCGGCCGCCCGCAGCAGGTCCATCTCGGCGCGATAGCGCGGCGCCTGCCCGCGCACCCCAAGTTCAAGCGCCAACACCTGGTCGAACTCTCCCTGCAAGAGCGCGAAGCGCGCCCGGCGCAGCGTCACCGCCGGATGCTGCGGCGCCTCCGCCAGCACCGCCGCCGCCGCGGCCCCGTGGCCCAACGCCAACCGCAAGTCGGACTCGCACACCGCCACGACGACCTCGGCCATCGAGCCCGGCGGCGTCAGCACCCGCCGGCTGACCGCGAAATCCTGTAGATCGGCGAGCATCGCCCGCAGGTCACCCCACAGCAGCTCGTGGGCCGTTTGGGCGTACAGGATGAAGGGCCACAGCTCGTCGTCATCGCGCTGCCGCACGAGGTCGAGAAGAATCTCTGCCGACCTCTCCCTCTCCCCGGCTTCGATCGCAAGCCACGCGCGCGCGACGTTGCCCGCCACCGCCACCCGGCGTTCGAACCAGCCCGCCGGACGGGGCCGCCTCGCCTCCTGACGCGCCCAGCGACGCGCCTCACCCATCTCCCCGCGAATGGCGTAGTGCATGGCGAGGGAACCCTCGGCGTCGCGGGTCGTCCACTTCTCCGCGTCGTGCACGTCGTGGCTTATCGCGTCGCGAAACGAGGCGACGGCCTGCTCCAAGCGCCCGGTCAGCTGCAGGGTCACGCCTTCATGAATGAAGACCATGGGGCCGATCACCGGCACCGCGGGGCCGTGGTGGCGCAATGCGCTGGTGGCCATCGTGCGGAGCTTGGCGAGAAACTCCAGGCTTTCCTCGAACCGCCCGGAATAACGGGCCACCCCCACCATCGTGAGGTGGTGGGTGAGCGCCTCGCCCGTCGCGTCGGCCGCCCCCAGCGCCTCGAGGGTCGCGGCATCCGCAGGCAGCGTGTCGAACGGGCCCGTATCGGGCAGCGCCATTCCCGTCATCGCGACCCGAACCGTGCGCAGCTCCGGGCGCTGGTCGAATAGCCGCTCGGGCAGGCGTTCGAGGACCTCCATGAGCAACGCCCGGCGCGACAGCGAGATGAAGGCCCACGACTTCTCCACGATCTTCGCCAGGGCCAGCGCATCGCCCATCGCCATCCCCTGCAAGAGCGCCTCGTTCCACTCGCCGCGCGCCATGTGGCGGGCAACAAGCGCGCGGTGCACGACGCCGGGATGGGTGGCCCGCGGCCGCAGCACCTCACGCACCTGCGGCACCAACTCAAAGGTGCGGTCGCGCAGCCCGGTGGCCGCCTTGAGGAGCCCGGCGCCGGCCAGCGCCTCGAGGACCTCCTCAGCTGCCTCGAGCTCGAGGTCGAGCGCCACCGCGGCGGTTTCCCGATCCAAGTGCCCCACCAAGGAGAGCTGGGTGAGGTGCCCCAACAACTCTTCCGGCACCACTGCCGGCAGCAGCACGTCTGTGAGATGGCTGCGCACGGCCTCGAGCGCGGCGTCCACGTCCTCCGGGGTGCGCACGCCCGGATCGAGCAGCAGGGCGGCGCGGTGCACGAGCAGCGGCCACCCGTCCAAGCTGGCGTTGAGGCGCACGATGCTGCACCGGTCGATGATGGTGCCGCGCCGCGTGAAGAGTTCGGCGACCTCGTCGTCGTCGAAACGCAGGTCGTCAATCCCCAAGAACGCGGTTTCCACCGCGTGTTGCGCCCGCAGTTGGGCGTCGAGTTGGCGGCGCGCGAGGACGACGAGAAATAGGGTGTCGTCGTACTTGAGGCGGTCGATGAATTCGTCGAGATGTTCCTCGACGCCTTCGTCGTCGGCCTCGAGGACTATGAGTCCCGCGGTGGTCGGCGCGGTTGCGATATCGGCGGGCCGCTTGACCCAGTGAACCGTGAGGTCATCCCCGGCCCGCTGATGGAACCACGAGGCGACGACGGTCCGCTTGCCCCATCCCATCGGCGCGCACACGAAGGTGATGGGCGCCCGGCGGTCGAGGAGAGCAAAGATGCGGGGCCGGTCGACGGTGTCGTGGGGAACTCGGGGCACACCGGGGCGCTGCCTTGTCACGGGACCTGCTATCCCTGACACCACCGCGTTCCTCCAGCCGCCCCCCGAGGTCGATCTACGGTCAATATCCTAATGACATTTACGAACGTGGGCGTCGCAATTCCTCGAGAGTCTGCGGAATGACGTCCTCAATAGTCCCGACGATTCCAAAATCGGCCATCTCGAAGATGGGGGCGTCGGGGTCGTCGGTGACGGCGATAATCGTGCCGGCGGCTTGCATTCCCGCGGTGTGGTGGATGGCACCCGACACCCCCAGGCCGATGTAGAGGTTGGGGGCGATCGTCACGCCGGTTTGGCCCACCTGGGCGGAGTGATCGATCCATCCCTCGTCGGTGGCCACCCGGGTGGCTCCCACGGCACCACCGAGTTCGTCCGCAAGCT
>DATGSB010000099.1:0-5455 GCA_035303045.1 Actinomycetaceae bacterium
CCCGCACGGACGTATCCGATCTCGCTCATCGGGAGGGCGCCGGAACGTGTGTCACGGTGTTTGTGCCCACCCAGCGCCGGGGCCACGACACGTCCGGCGACGCCCTGACCTTGAAGAACCTGCTGGATGACGCCGAGAAGGCGCTGCACGAGGCCGGCATGCGCCGCCCCGACATCGAGGAGCTGCTGCGCCCGGCGCGGGACCTGCAGCGTGACGCGATGGCCTGGAGCCACATGAGCGACGGGCTGGCAATCTTCCTCGGCCCCGATGGGGCGTCGATCTTTCGCCTGCCGATCGCACTTCCGGCGCTCGCCACGGTCGGTGACCGCTTCGTCATCGCTCCGCTGCTGCGGCTGCTCGGCGGACACGAGCAGTACTTGCTGCTGACGTTGAGCCAGGATCGCATCCGGCTGCTGGAGGGCAACCGCCTCACGGTCGACGAGATCGAACTCGACGACGTTCCGACGTCCTTGGGCGACGTCATCGCTCCCTTCGAACCGCGGTCGGACGCGCTCACGCGGTCGCTGGGGCGGGGCCAGGGCGGCCCGGCGGTGTTCTACGGGCACGGCACGATCGACGGCAAGCTCAAGGGGGTGCAGCTCACGACGTTCCTGCGGCACGTGGCCGACGGGCTGAGCCAGACCCTCAAGGGCCGCGATCTGCCGATGATCCTCGCCGGCCTCGCGCCCACCGTGGCGGCCTACCGCCAGGTCGCGAGCTACCCCCACATCCTCACCGAGCACCTCGAACTCAATCCCGACCAGCTCAGCGACGGCGAACTGCACGAGCTGTCGTGGCCGATCATTTCGCGGCTGCGCAACGAGGCCCGAGAGGAGAGGCTGGGGCGCCTGCGGGCGCTGCTGGGCACCGGCCGGGCATCGACCAACCCGGCGGTCATCGAGCAGGCGGCCACCGAGGGGCGCATCGCCGAGGTGCTGGTGGCCGACGAGCTCGACTGGCCCCGCACGGTGCCCCGCGTGCTGCGATTGGGCGAGGGGGCCGACGAGAACCGGTTCGAGTTCATCGACCGTGCCGCCCGCGCGACCCTGGCCACGCAGGGCGATGTCACGGTGGTGGCCGACGCGGGGCTGCCCGACGGGGTCGCCGCCATCATGCGCTACTGACCGGGCGCGCACGACAACCGAGCACGACAACCGAGCACGACAACGGCGATGCGCGGGCCGACCAGGTGGCCGGCCCGCGCATCGTGGGTTGCGTTCGTCGTCAGGAGATGGAGGCCGGGGACTCCGTCAACTGGGCCTCCTCGGTCATCTCCCCCACCCGCGCCGCACGCAGACGCGACAGCAGCACCGCGCCGAAGGCGATGAGCGCGGCGACGACGGCGATGGCAATCCGCACGACGTGGTTGGCGTCGGCCGGCACGCTCAGGTGCACGACCGCCGGGGCGATGAGCAACGCCACGAGGTTCATCACCTTGATGAGCGGGTTGATGGCGGGCCCGGCCGTGTCCTTGAACGGGTCGCCCACCGTGTCACCGATGACGACCGCGTCGTGCGCCTCGCTGCCCTTGCCGCCATACGCGCCGTCCTCGACGATCTTCTTCGCGTTGTCCCACGCCCCGCCGGAGTTGGCGAGGAACACGGCCATGAGCACGCCGGCGGCGATGGCGCCGCCGAGGAACCCGGCCAGCGGGCCGACGCCGAGGCCGAAGCCCACCGCGATGGGCGCGAAGGCGGCGAGCAGGCCCGGGGTGGCGAGTTCGCGCAGGGAGTCACGGGTGCAGATGTCCACCACGCGCCCGTAGTCCGGGCGCTGCTCGCCCGTCATGATCCCCGGAAAGTCGCGGAACTGACGGCGCACCTCGAACACGATGGCGCCGGCGGCGCGGGTGACGGCGTCGACCGCCAGGCCCGAGAAGAGGAACACGGTGGCCGCGCCGAGCACGACGCCCACGAGCGTGATCGGGCTGATGATCTCGTAGGTGAGCATCGAGGCCACGAGCCCCTCGGCCATCTCCACGCCGTCGGCGGTGATGTCGGCGACGGTCTCGGTGACCGAGCCCGCGTAGGAGCCGAAGAGGGCGGTCGCGGCCAGGACGGCGGTGGCGATCGCGATGCCCTTGGTGATCGCCTTCGTCGTGTTGCCGGCGGCGTCGAGGTCGGTGAGGATCTGGGCGCCGTCCTCCTCGACGTCACCCGACATCTCCGCGATGCCCTGGGCGTTGTCGGAGATCGGCCCGAAGGTGTCCATGGCGACGATGACGCCCACCGTCGTCAACAGGCCGCAGCCGGCCAGGGCGATGAGGAACAGGGAGAGCCACACCGAGCCGCCGGAGATGAGGAAGACGCCGCAGACGGCGGCGCCGATGATGCCGGCGGTGTAGACGGCGGATTCGAAGCCGACCCCGATGCCCGACAGGATGACGGTGGCGGGACCGGTGCGCGAGGTGCGGGCGACGTGCAGCGTCGGCTTCGTCGTGGTGCTGGTGAAGTAGCCGGTGAGCCACAGGATCACCCCGGCGAGCACGACGCCGATGGCCACGGCCGCGGCGGTGAGCAGGCGGGGATCGCCCGTGTGGGTGGCGAGCTCGGCGGAGACGCCGGAGATCTGGGCGAAGGAGCTGGGGAGGTAGACGAAGGCGGCGATGCCGGCGAGCACGGCGCCCGCGAGCGCGGAGAGGTAGAAGCCGCGGTAGATGGCTCGCAGGCCGCTTTCGGTGCCCCGCACCCGCGTGATGCCCACGCCCAGGACGGCGACGATGGCGCCGACGGCGGTGACGATGAGGGGGAAGATGATGCCCTGTTCACCCAGGGTGGCCCGGCCCAGCAGCAGGGAGGCGACGAGCATGACGGCGTAGGACTCGAAGAGGTCGGCGGCCATGCCGGCGCAGTCGCCCACGTTGTCGCCGACGTTGTCGGCGATGGTGGCGGCGTTGCGCGGGTCGTCCTCCGGGATGCCCTGCTCGACCTTGCCGACGAGGTCGGCGCCGACGTCGGCGGCCTTGGTGAAGATTCCCCCGCCCACGCGCATGAACATGGCCAGCAGCGCTGCACCAAAGCCGAAGCCCTCGAGCACAGCCGGGGCGTCGCCCTGGTAGATGAGCACGATGCCGGCGGCGCCGAGCAAGCCCAGTCCGACCACGGACATGCCGACGACCCCGCCGGTGCGGAACGCGATGCGCGCGCCCTGCTTGAGCCCGTCGCTCTGGCGGGCGGCCGCGGCGACCCGCAGGTTGGCCCGCACCGCGAGCCACATGCCGAGGTAGCCGATGGCGGCCGAGAAGCCGGCGCCGAAGAAGAAGGCGATGATCCGGCCGGCCTTGATCCCGCCGTCACCCGGCAGCAGGAGCAGCAGGGCGCAGACGACGACGACGAAGAGTCCCAGCGTCCTGAACTGCCTGTTGAGGTAGGCGGCCGCGCCTTCCTGGATGGCCTTGGCAATGTCTTGCATCGACGTCGTTCCGGTGTCGGCGGCGAGCACCTTGGCCCGCAGGATCACCGCGATCACCAGCGCGACGACGGCTAATGCGGCGATGACCGCCACGATCGTCAAGCTCGTAGCACTCAGTTCGAGCATCCGCCCTCCTCGGCGTGCGTGCACCGGCGACCGCTGTGACGCCGGTGTCGTGCGGCGGCTGTGCCGCACGAGTTGTCGTGGCGGAGTCTACGCGCAGCCCCGCCCGCGCGTGGGGATTCCCCGGCGGGTGGGTGATGATGTGGGCGTGCGCGAGTCGGAAATCCTCGAGGTGCTGCGCCGCTTGGGCGCCGTGGACGACCGACTTGTCCATCTCGAGCAATGGCCGGCCACAGATGGGGCCACCGTCGCGTGGCCCGACTGGGCGGATCCCCGCGTGGTCGAGGCCTATCGGACGCGCGGGATCGACCGGCCCTGGCAGCACCAGGTGCGCGCAGCCGAGCAGCTGTGGGCGGGCGGGCACACGGTGGTGGCGACGCCTACGGGTTCGGGCAAGTCGCTGGCCGCGTGGCTGCCGGCACTGAGCGCCGTGGGTGAGGCGCGCGCGGCCGCCCGGGGCGCCGGCGCGGGGCGCATCTCGCTCTACGCCGCGCCGCCCTCGACGCTGTATCTGGCCCCGACGAAGGCGCTGGCCGCCGACCAGCTCGCCGGGCTGGAGGCGTTGTTGGCCGCCGGTGGGATCGGCGACGTGCGGGTGGCGACCTGCGATGGCGACACCCCCACCGAGGAGCGCTCCTGGGTGCGCGCCCACGCGCACATCGTGCTCACCAACCCCGACTTCGTGCACTATTCGATGCTGCCGGGCCACCGCCGCTGGTCGCGCCTGCTGCGGGGCTTGCGTTTCATCGTCATCGACGAGTCCCACGCCTACCGCGGCGTCATGGGCGCCCACGTCTCCCTGGTGCTGCGGCGCCTGCTGCGCCTCGCCGAGCAGGCCGGGGCCCGCCCGGCCGTGTTGTTGGCCTCAGCGACGACGGGGGCGCCCGCCGCGAGCGCCGCACGGCTCCTGGGCGTCGATGCCACCGAGGTGCTCGCCGTCACCGAATCCACGGCCCCGCGCGGGCGGCGTTCCCTTGCCCTGTGGCAGCCCGCCCGGGTGGCCCGTTCCGCTGCCGCGGGCGGCGCGGGGCCCGAGGAGGAGGACGAGTGGTTCATCCGGCCCGATCCACTTGAGGACCGCGCCGCTCCGGAAGCGCCGGATGACGAACCGGTGTTGCGCCGCAGCGCGCTCAACGAGGCGGCGGACCTGCTCGTGGAATTCGCCCGGCGCAAGCTGCGCACGCTGGTGTTCGTCCGCTCGCGGATGGCGGCCGAGATCGTCGCCGAGATCGCGCGGCAGCGGCTGGCCGCCGAGGGTGCCGCGGCCCCGGTGGCGGCCTACCGCGGCGGGTACCTGCCGGAGGAGCGCCGCGAGTTGGAGCGCGCGTTGCGCACCGGGGAGCTCGCGGGACTGGTGACGACCAACGCGTTGGAACTCGGCGTCGACATCGCCGGCCTCGACGCCGTCGTCATCGCCGGCTGGCCGGGCACCCGCGTGTCGCTGTGGCAGCAGGCCGGGCGGGCGGGCCGGGCCGGGGGCGCGGGCGTGGCGATGCTCGTCGCCAGCGACAATCCGCTCGACGCCTACGTCGTGCACCATCCCGAGGCGATCGTGGGCCAGGACGTCGAAGCCACCGCCTTCGACCCGGCCAATCCGTACGTGCTCGCCCCGCACCTGTGCGCCGCGGCGGCGGAGTCGCCGCTGCGCGACGAGGACCTCGCGCGCTTCGGGCTGCCCGATGACGCCCTGCTGCGGGAGCTCGCCGCCCGCGGCCTCCTGCGGCAACGCCCCGGCGGCTGGTACTGGAACTTCGCCCGCCCCGAGTCGCCGGCCTCCCTCACGGATCTGCGGGGCGGCACCGGACGGCCCGTGCAGGTGGTGGAGCAGGCCACCGGCGCTGTCGTGGGCACCGTCGACGGGCAGCGGGCCGATGCCTCCGTGCATCCCGGCGCCGTCTACGTCCACCAGGGCCAGCATTTC
>DATGSB010000100.1:0-3685 GCA_035303045.1 Actinomycetaceae bacterium
CCTCGAACAGTCCTTGGGGCGCCAGCACGTCCTTGACGCCCTTCTTGATGCCGTGCAGCGCCTCATACGCCATGCGCCCCGGGGGGCCGCCGCGATGCAGCGCCCGGCGCCCGAGGTCGAGCACGGCTTCGTAACCACGAGCCGTCCGCAACGCATGCAGGTGCTGGGCGAGCCCGCCGATCGTGGGCGCGTAGGAGCGACCGTTGTCATTGACGACGATGACCAGCCGGTGATCCTGGCGTGCGGCGATGTTGTTGAGCGCCTCCCAGGCCATGCCGCCGGTGAGCGCGCCATCGCCGATGATGGCCACGGCGTGGCGGTCATCGAGGCCCGCGAGGCGGTGCGACAGCGCGATGCCGTCGGCCCACGACAGCGCGGTGGAGGCGTGGGAGTTCTCGACGACGTCGTGGTCCGATTCCCCGCGGCTGGGATACCCGGATAGTCCGCCGCTTCGCCGGAGGCGCTCGAAATCGCGGCGGCCGGTGAGCAGCTTATGCACGTAGGACTGGTGGCCGGTGTCGAACACGAGCCGGTCGCGCGGGGAGTCGAACACCCGGTGCAGAGCGATGGTGAGTTCGACGACGCCGAGATTGGGGCCGAGGTGTCCCCCGGTGCGCGACACGGAGTCCACGAGGAACTCACGGATCTCCTTGGCTAGCACGCCGAGTTCCGCTCGGCTGAGCCGCCGCAGGTCGGCTGGTGTTCGGATTCCGTTGAGCAAGCTCACCGGCAACTCACCTCTTCCCCCACCGCTGACGGTGGCTTGGCCAGTGTAGAACCGCACGCGAGGCGGCTGGCCACTCTCAGCTTGCCGCAAACACGACGACGCGGCCCCCGCAGGCATTGCCCGCGGGGGCCGCGTTCAGGCGGTGCGGGCTAGGAGTTGACGAGCTCGCGCAGCACGTACTGCAGGATGCCGCCGTTGCGGAAGTACTCCGCCTCACCCGGCGTGTCGATGCGCACGGTGGCCTCGAACTCCGTGACGGTGCCGTCGTCCTTGGTCGCCCGAACCGTCACCGTCCGCGGCGGCGGGCCATCGTTGATCGCGGTGATGCCCACGATGTCGAAGGTCTCGGTGCCGTCCAGGCCGAGGCTGTCGGCGGTGTCCCCCGCCGCGTACTCCAGCGGCAGGATCCCCATGCCGATGAGGTTCGAGCGGTGGATGCGCTCGAAGCTCTCGGTGATCACGGCGCGCACGCCCAGCAGGAGTGGGCCCTTGGCGGCCCAGTCCCGCGAGGAGCCCGAGCCGTATTCCTTGCCGCCCAGGACGACGAGGGGCACGCCGGCCTCCTTGTAGGCCTCCGCAGCGTCGAAGATCGACTGCGGTTCGCCGGTGAGGAAGTTCTTCGTGTACCCGCCGACGACCCCGTCCAGCAGCTGATTGCGCAGCCGGATGTTGGCGAAGGTGCCGCGCATCATGACCTCGTGGTTGCCGCGGCGTGAGCCGTAGGAGTTGAAGTCCTTGCGGGCGACGCCGTGGCTACGCAGGTACTCGCCGGCCGGGCTGTTGGAACTGATCGCGCCGGCGGGCGAGATGTGGTCGGTGGTCACCGAGTCGCCGAGCTTGGCGAGCACCCGCGCGCCGGTGATGTCGCTCACCGGCTCGGGGTCGCGCCCCATGCCGTCGAAGAACGGAGGCCTGCGCACGTAGGTGGAGTCCTCGTCCCAGGCGAAGACGTCGCCGTCCGGGGTCTGCAGCTCCTGCCAGCGGTGGTCGCCGGTGAAGACGTCGGCGTAGTCGCGGGTGAACATGTCCTGGTCGATGGAGCTGTCGATCGTGGCCTGCACGTCGTCCTGGCTCGGCCAGATGTCGCGCAGGTAGACGTCGTTGCCGTCCTTGTCCTGGCCCAGGGGCTCGGTGTCAAAGTCGAAGTCCATGGTGCCCGCCAAGCCGTAGGCGATGACGAGCGGCGGGGACGCCAGGTAGTTCATCTTGACGTCGGGGTTGATGCGGCCTTCGAAGTTGCGGTTGCCCGAGAGCACCGAGACGACGGCGAGGTCGTTGTCGTTGATGGCGGCGGAAATCTCCTCGGCCAGCGGCCCGGAGTTGCCGATGCACGTGGTGCAGCCGTAGCCGACGAGGTGGTAACCGAGCTCTTCGAGATAGGGCCACAAGCCCGCCTTCTCGTAGTAGTTCGACACGACCTTCGAGCCCGGCGCCATCGAGGTCTTGACCCACGGCTTGACGCTCAGGCCCTTCTCGACGGCGTTTTTCGCGAGCAGGGCGGCGGCAAGCATCACCGACGGGTTGGAGGTGTTCGTGCAGGAGGTGATGGAAGAGATGACGACGGCGCCGTGGTCGATCGCCGTGGTCGTGCCGTCCGCCAGGCGCACCGGCACCCGCTTGCGCTCCCGGCCCGAGGCCTCGCCCGTGACGTGCTGCGGGGCGACCTCGTCGTCCATCGCCGTGGACTTGATCGGGTCCGAGGCGGGGAAGGTGCCCTTGAGGGCCGAGTCGAGCTCGCCGCTCTTGCTCGCGCCGTTCTCGACGAACTCGGGCAGCACCTCGGCGAAGCCGGCCTTGGCCTCGGACAGCGCCACGCGGTCCTGCGGGCGCTTGGGCCCCGCGATCGACGGCACGACGGTGGACAGGTCGAGCTCGAGGTACTCGGAGAACTCCGGCTCGCGGCTGGGGTCGTGCCACAGCCCCTGCTCCCTGGCATAGGCCTCGACGAGGGCCAAGGACTCTTCGTCGCGCCCGGTGAGACGCAGGTAGTCGATGGTGACGTTGTCGATCGGGAACATCGCCGCCGTGGACCCGAACTCGGGGCTCATGTTTCCGATCGTGGCGCGGTTGGCCAGCGGCACCTGGGCCACGCCCTCACCGTAGAACTCCACGAACTTGCCCACCACGCCGTGCTCGCGCAGGAGCTCGGTGATCGTGAGCACGACGTCGGTGGCGGTGGCGCCGGCAGGAATGGAACCGGTGAGCTTGAAGCCGACGACCTGCGGAATGAGCATGGAGACCGGCTGGCCGAGCATGGCGGCTTCGGCCTCGATGCCCCCGACGCCCCAGCCGAGCACGCCCAGGCCGTTGATCATCGTCGTGTGGGAGTCGGTGCCCACGCACGTGTCGGGGTAGGCCTGGGTGGTGCCGTTGTCCTCGCGCGTCATGACCGTGCGGGCGAGGTATTCGAGGTTGACCTGGTGGACGATCCCGGTGCCCGGGGGGACCACCTTGAAGTCGTCGAAGGCCATCTGGCCCCAGCGCAGGAACTGGTAGCGCTCGTGGTTGCGCTCGTACTCGAGCTCGACGTTGCGCTCGAAGGCGTCCTCGCGGCCGAAGACGTCGATGACCACCGAGTGGTCGATGACGAGTTCGGCCGGGGCGAGCGGGTTGATCTTGGCGGGGTCGCCGCCCAGCTCGGCGACGGCCTCGCGCATGGTTGCGAGGTCGACGACGCAGGGCACGCCCGTGAAGTCCTGCATGACGACCCGCGCGGGGGTGAACTGGATGTCGGTGCTCGGGGTGGCCTTCGGGTCCCAGTCGGCCAGCGCGCGCACGTGGTCGGCGGTGACGTTGGCGCCGTCCTCGTTGCGCAGGAGGTTCTCGGCCAGGATCTTCAGGCTGTAGGGCAGGCGCTCGAGGCCCGCCACTGCATCAAGTCGATAGATCTCGTAGGTCTTGGGGCCCACCGCAAGGGTGGACTTTGCTCCAAAGCTGTCGACGCTGCTCACATCTGCT
>DATGSB010000101.1:0-4915 GCA_035303045.1 Actinomycetaceae bacterium
CCGGTGGGCGGGGGCGTGGAGCTGCTGCTCGGCCTGGCCCACGATCCGGGGCCGCGGTGGGCGGATCTCGCCGACGATCACGGTGCCTTCGTGCCACAGCGCCTGCGGCACGCCCTGCCGTCGTGGCAGGGCGTGAGCGTGCTCAGCGGGGATGGGCGCGGTGGGGTGGACGTCGACGAGCCGCTCATCCGCCTCGTCATCGGCGCGCTGGCCCGCGCCTGCGACGTCGTCGTGGTCGACGTACCCCGCCACGGTCTGGCCCCCGCCGCCCTGGCGGGCTTGGGCGTGGCCGAGGATCTCCTCCTGCTCGTCGGCAGCGACATGCGCTCGGCGATCGCCGCGGAGGCGGCACTCGAGGCGTTGCGCGCCCACGGGCGCAGCGCGCGCCTCGTGGGCCGGGTCGGGCGCAACCCCGCGATGGCGGTCGATGACATCGCCGCGGCGCTCAGTCTGCCGTTGCTGGCCACCGTCCGCAACGACCGCGGCTTCGACGCCGCCCTCGCCCACGGCGTCTGCCCGGTGGGACTGGGCCGCGGCTCGCTGACGATGACCGCCCGGCGTATCGCTACGGCCCTGCGGCTGGCGGAATGAGCGCGACGGGTGGCGCGGCGCAGCGTGCGCTGCTGGACCGCGTGCGCCGCGCGGTTGCGGCCGCCCCGGGGGCGACGGCGGTGGCGGGGGAGGTCGCCCACCACGCCGTGCAGGCCCTCACCTGGCGCACGCTGCTCGCCGCCGAGGCGACGGCACGCGCCCAGATCGCCGGCGCGGGCCCGCTGCTGCAGCCGCTGCTCGACCACCCCGACACCACCGACGTGCTGGTCAACGGCGGGGGAGAAGTCTGGGTCGACCGCGGCGAGGGGCTGCACCGGTGCGCGGCGCGCCTCGCGAGCGACCGGGAGGTCCGCGAGCTCGCGACGCGGCTGGCCGCGGCCTGCGGCCAGCGCCTCGACGACGCCAGCCCCGTCGTCGACGGCACCCTGCCCGACGGCACCCGCCTGCACGCCGTCCTGGCACCGCTGTCCGCCACCGGCACGCTCATCAGCCTCCGCACGCAACACGCCGCCACCCTCACCCTCGACGACCTCACGGCCCGCGGCGCCATCCCGCCGCAGATCGCCGACGTCCTGCGCGCCCTCGTGGCCGCACGCGCCAACGTGCTGGTGAGCGGGGCTGCCGGCGCCGGCAAGACGACGCTGCTGGCCGCCCTGTTGTCGCTGGTGCCCGGCGATGAGCGCATCGTGTGCATCGAGGAGGCCGTGGAACTGCGGCCAGACCACCCCCACGTCGTCCACCTGCAGGTACGCCGCGCCAACGTCCAGCTCACCGGCCGGGTGACGATGGCCGACCTCGTGCGCGCCGCAATGCGCATGCGCCCCGACCGCCTCGTGCTGGGGGAGTGCCGCGGCGCCGAGGTGCGCGAGGTGCTCGGGGCGCTCAACACCGGCCACGACGGCGGCTGGGCCACGGTGCACGCCAACACCTCCGCCGACGTGCCTGCCCGTCTCCTCGCGCTGGGCGCCCTGGCTCGGATGTCACCTGCGACGGTGCGCGCCCAAGCCGTCAGCGCCCTGGACGCCGTCGTCCACCTGGTGCGCGAGCGCGGGCGGCGCCGGATTGCCGAGATCGCGTTGTTCGACCGCGCCCAGGACCGCTTCGCATGCACGGTCGCCCTGCGGGTCGACCCCCGTGGCGGAGTCAGTCACGGGCCCGCGTGGCCTCGACTCGCGCGCCGCCTCGATGCCTCCCTGGGGACGGCGACATGACTCTCGCACTCCTCGCCCTGGTCGCCCTCAGCCTGCTCTGGCTGCCGCCCAGCCCCGCTGTGCCCGGGGCGCGCGCTGCGCGTTGCTCAACGGTCGTGGGGCGCTATCGCCGGGGATGGCGGCGACGCCGGTGGCGGCGCCCCGACCTCGGCGTCATCGCCACGGAGGTCGCCAGCCGCCTACGTGCGGGCGCCCCCGCGCAGCGGGCCTGGCACGACACGCTTGTGCGCCACGGCCTGCCCGCGGCCGAAGCCGCCCGCGCGGGCGATGACGGCGTGCCGGCCGGCCTGGCAGGGCTCGATGTCGGGCGGGACCCGGCCGGTGGGCAGCGCGCCGCCCTGGCCGCGACGATCGCCGCCTGCCGCCTCACCCACGAGGTGGGCGCACCGCTGGCGGACGTGCTGGACCGCTGCGCCGCGGGCATCACCGAGGCCGCCGACGCCCGCGACGCGCGGCGCATCGCCCTCGCGGGCCCGCGGGCGACGGCCCGGGTGCTCACCTGGCTGCCCGTGGCCGGAGCCGGCCTCGGAATCGTCATCGGGGCCGACCCGCTGGCCGTCTTCCTCGACGCCTCGTGGGGCAGCGCCGCCCTGTGCGGCGGGCTTGCCCTCATGGTCGCGGGCCGCCGGTGGGCCACGCTCTTGCTGCGGGCCGCTCAGCACGGCTCGGCGGCCTCGCCCGCCACGCGGCGCCGGGCGGCGGCCGGGCACGCCCAGGGGTGAGGCGGGCGTGTTGCTGCTCCTGTGTGCTCTCGCCTTCGCGCCGTGGGCGCTCGCGCCGCTGCGGCGCCATCGCGGTGCTCGAGTTCTCGTCCGCTGGCGCCCGCGGGTGCCGCGGCGTCGTGCCGGAGCCAGCGCTGCGCGCGCGGCGGGAGACGTCGATGCCGCCATGCTCCTCGACCTCGCCGACGCCGCCCTCGCCGCCGGCGCCTCAGTGCCCCGCGCCCTCACCGGCGTCGGCCGTGCCCTGCCCCACGGCGGCACCGGGCGCGACCTCGAAACGGCGGGTGCGCTCCTCGCGCTTGGCGCGCCCTGGCCCGACGCGTGGCGCGATGCCGGGGACGAGAGCACGGCGCTCGCCGAGGCGCTGGAGCCGGCGTGGCGCGATGGCGCCGACCCCGCGCCCTTGCTGCGGCGCGGGGCGGGGGCGATCCGCGCCCGGCGTCACCGGCAGGCCCACGAGGACGCCGCCCGCCTCGGGGTGCGCCTCGTCCTCCCTCTCGGGCTGTGCCTGCTGCCCGCCTTCGTGCTGCTGGGGCTCGTGCCGGTGTTGCTGTCGGGCGGCACGGCCCTCGTGGGCGGCTGACCTTTATCCACACCCCAGCGGGCCGGGCCCGCGCCCACACGTCGGGCTCCCCGGCCGCCCGGCACGCCCACGGAGGGCAACCGTGATGCCACCGGTCGATCCGCGGCCGGTGGGACATGGAGGCAACGCAATGACACCGACAACGACGAACTGGATCCGCCTGCGCCGCGGCTGCCGCTGGCTCGCCCAGGGAATGGGGGCGGTGTACCACCGCATCGCTCGGGCAGTGCGCGAGCGGCTCACCCCGCTGCGCGCCGCGCCCGAGGCGGGCATGGCCACCGCCGAGTATGCGATCGCCACCCTCGCCGCCGCCGGCTTCGCCGGGCTGCTCCTGGTCATTCTGCGAAGCGCCGAGGTGCGGGAATTCCTCCTCGGCATCGTGCAACGTGCCCTGCAGGTGTGAGGGCAGGGCAGCGAAGCGCGGGGCTTGCGAGCGGGGTGCCGTCACCGCCGAACTCGCACTCACCCTGCCCGCCGTCGTGCTCATCCTGCTCTTCGCCGTCACGGTCATGGGCGGGGCGATCACCCACCTGCGGGTCACCGACGCCGCGACCGCCGTCGCCCGGGCGGCCGCCGTGGGGGAGAGCCCCGATCGCCTCGCGGAGGTGGCCCGCCACCTGGCCGGGCCCGGCGCCCAGCTCAGCGTCACGGCCAGCGACGGCTGGGCCCACGCCACCATCACCGCGCCGGTCCACCATCCCCTGCCCGGCATCGGTGCGCTGCAGGCCACGGCGAGTGCCAGCGCCCCCATGGAGCCCGGGGCGGGGAGGTGAGTCGGGCTGCGGATCGCGTCACCGCCCGCGGTGGCTCGACGGCGCGGGGCGGCGGTGCTGCGCACAGCGTGCGGGCACGCCGCCCGGGCCTCGGCGGCGAGCGCGGATCGGGGACCATCCTCACGGTCACGGTCCTCGCCGTGGCCATGGCGCTCATCCTCGGACTTGCCGCGCTCGGCGCCGCCCAGGCGGCCCGGCATCGCGCCCAGCAGGCGGCCGACCTCGCCGCGCTCTCTGCGGCCCGGTCGGTGGCGCAGGGCCGGGCCGACGGATGCGCCGCGGCGGCGGCGACCGCGGACGCCGCCGGGGCGCGCGTGGAGTCTTGCGCGGTCACCGGCCGGGTCGTCGAGGTGCGCGTGGCCTACCCGGGGCCGGCCGGCGGCGAGGCGCGGGCGGCGGCACGCGCGGGGCCCGCCGGGCCCTAGCCGTTCTGCCCACGCAGGTTGGGTGTCGCGGCCACGAGGAGGTTGAGCAGGCTCAGCGCGCCGGCCTTGTCCAGCGGCGAATTGCCCGTCCCGCATTTCGGTGACTGCACGCAACCGGGGCAGCCATCGGTGCATGGGCACTGCGCCAACACGTCTCGCGTGGCGCCGAGCCAGCGCGCGGCGGCGCGGAAACCGTGCTCGGCGAAGCCGGCGCCTCCCGGGGCGGCGTCGTGGACGAACACGGTGGGGCGCCCGGTATCGGGGTGCAGCGCGGTCGACAGCCCGCCGAGGTCCCACCGGTCGCAGCTTGCGACGATGGGGAGCAGTCCGATGGCCGCGTGCTCCGCGGCATGCAGCGCGCCGGGCAGCCGGCCCGCCCCGACGCCGGCTGCGGCGAGCACGGCCGGCGCCGCGGACCACCACACGGCTTTCGTCGTCAACACCCGCTCGGGCATGTCGAGCGGGTAGGTGCCCTCCAGCTCGAGCCCGGGCAGCCGCAGCCGGGCGTAGGACTGCACCTGGGAGGTGACGTCCACCGTGCCCCATGACCACGTGATCGCCTCCCCGTGGGTGGTGGGCCACTCCTCCACGACGTCCTCATGCAGCACCCGCACGGTGGTGTGGGCGTAGGCGCGGGTGCGGAACGTCG
>DATGSB010000102.1:0-2436 GCA_035303045.1 Actinomycetaceae bacterium
CTGGCTGAAGCCGATTCTGGCAGCAGCCGCGGTGGTATGCCTTTCGGCGGCCGGAGCAAGCGCCACCGCGACGTCGGGACGGCAGTGGGCGGCAGGTGGCACGGAACCTCAGTCCGCGCCCGGACTCCGGTGCCGTGGTGTGGCCCGCCCGAGCACCGCCACCAGGAAGTCGGCGTTCTCCTCGAAGGGTCGCAGGTCCCAGGTGGACAGCAGCACCTCGGGCACCAAACCACCGGCGCGAGCATCGTCGAGGAACTCCTCGAGCGGGTAACCACGCCCGGCGCCGAAGCCGATCGCGGCCCGGCCGTCGGATGCGAGGTGGGCGCCCAGCCGGCGGAGCACCTCGCGCCGGGTGCTGGGGGCGAGGAAGGTCATGACGTTGCCCGCGGCGACGATGGCGTCGAAGGGCTCGGTCACCCCGGCGCCGGCGAGGTCGAGTTCGGCGAGATCCTGCACCAGCCACGTGGCCTGCGGGTGATCCTCCGTGGCCGCGGCGATCAGCACCGGGTCGACGTCAACGCCCACCACCCGGTGACCCCGGCGGGCGAGATACCCGCCCACGCGCCCCGGCCCGCTGCCCGCGTCGAGGATGTGAGCGCCCGGCCTCACCAGGGCGTCGACGAGCCGTGCCTCGCCGGCGAGGTCGTCCCCGGCCGCAGCCATCTGGCGGAAGCGCTCGATGTACCAGTGGGAGTGGTCGGGGTTGGCTTCGACCATCTTCGTCCACGCGCTGGGCTCCGGCTTGGGCTGGTCGGATTGCGTCATGGCGTCATTGTCGCAGCCGTGCCCGTCGTGGCGGGCATGATGTCCTCGACGCCAGCTGCGGGAGCGCGGGCGGGGCGTGAGCGCGAGCGGGGTGTGAGCGCGAGGGAGAGGACGAAGCGTGGCAGACGAACCGGGGCACGATCGGGTGACCGCCCAGCTGGTCGCCGTCATCGCGGCCGTGCGCGACGGCGTGCCCATGGTGCTGACGACGGCGGGAGGCCGTCAGTTCCCGGCGGGCCCCCTCCAGCCCGACCACCGCTCGATGCAAGAGGGGTTGCGCGCGTGGGTGCGCCAGCAGACGGGCTACCACCTCGGCTACGTCGAACAGCTCTACACCTTCGCCGACCGAGATCGCGGCGGCGGGCCGGTGTTGGAGGTGACCTACCTCGGCCTCACCCGGGCGGCCGAGTCCCTCGCCGGGTGGCGATCGTGGTTCGCCTACTTCCCCTGGGAGGATCGCCGGGCGGGGTCGGGCACCGACATCGTTGACGGCGTGATCACCCCGCGCCTGCTTGCCTGGGCCCAGGCCGGCCCAGATCCGGCGGAGGTCGAGGCGCGCCGCACCCGCTGCGCCGTCACCTTCGGCCTCGAGGGTCGACCCTGGCTGCCGGAGATGGCGCTGCAGCGCTACGAGCTCCTCTACGAGGCCGGGCTCGTCCCCGAATCGCCCCACGCCATCGGCGACGTCGTGCCGGGAGACGCGATGGCCCGCCACCACCGGCGCATCCTCGCCACCGGCATCGGCCGGCTGCGTGCGAAGATCCAGTACCAGCCCGTCGTCTTCGAGATGCTGCCCGCCACCTTCACCCTCGGCGAGCTGCAAGACACCGTCGAGGCCATCGCCGGCCAGAACGTCCACACCCAGAACTTCCGCCGTCTCGTCACCCAGCAGGGCCTCGTCGAGGACGCCGGCGATGTGCGCGCCGCCACCGGCGGGCGGCCCGCGCGCCTCGTCCGCTTCCGCCGCAGCGTGGTCGACGAACGCGACGCGGCGGGAACGAAGCTGCCGGTGCCCCGCACGCGCTGAGCCCGCAGTGGGGTAGGCTCGGCCGCACGCTAAATGCTCAGCGTGAGCATAAGCGGCCTCACCAGCACAATCAGTGCGGGCGCGCCCCGGGTGCCCGCGCGTGACGAATCAGGGGAGCCATGTCAACGGTGACCATCAGGACCGACGCGCTGTACGAGCGCGTCAAGCACGTCGTGCCCCGCGTGGAGTGGGCGACGATGGAGGACGACGTCGCCGCCATCTGGCGGCTGAAGAAGGAACGCAACGCCGTCATCCTTGCCCACAACTATCAGACGCCGGAGATCTTCCACGGGGTGGCCGACATCGTCGGGGACTCCCTGGCCCTTGCCCGGGAGGCCGTCACCGTCGACGCCGACGTCATCGTGCTCGCCGGCGTGCACTTCATGGCCGAAACCGCGAAGCTGCTCAACCCCGAGAAGACGGTGCTCATCCCCGACCTGCGCGCCGGCTGCTCGCTGGCCGAGTCCATCACCGCGGCCGACGTGCGCGGCCTCAAGGAGGCCAACCCCGGGGTGCCCGTCGTCACCTACGTCAACACCTCCGCGGAGGTGAAGGCGGAATCCGATATCTGCTGCACCTCGGGCAACGCCGTCAAGGTCATCGAATCCCTCGGCGTCGACCGCGTCATCATGATTCCCGATGAG
>DATGSB010000103.1:0-6477 GCA_035303045.1 Actinomycetaceae bacterium
GGATGGCGCAGGGCAATGTCACCGTGGAAGTCGGCATGCGCGGCAAGGCAGAGACCTCGGAGGGCATCAACTACGGCAAGATGCCCGCGCCCTTCGTGGACATGAAGTCGGCCATCCGCTATCTGCACTTCAACTCCGACCTCATCCCTGGCGACACGCAAAAGATCTTCTTCAGTGGCTTCAGCTCGGGCGGCAACGGCGCCGCGACTATCGGCGCGGCCGGCAACACGACCCTGTTCGACGAGGCTTTCGATGAGATCGGTGCGTACGCTGGGCCCGATGCTCGCGACGACGTCTTCGGGGTTATCGTGGGCTCGCCCGCAATGGCGCGGAACATTTGGTCCGAGACGAGAATCTGGCAGCTCATGTATGACCGCAGCAAAACTGCCGAGGAGAACATCACGGACCTCAAGGACGTGAGTCTGGTCAATGGGCTGATGCTCGAGCACTTCGTCAACTGGCTGAATGGCAAGGCCATTGAGGCGACGGTGGATGGCGTGCCCAACACGCCGATCACCCCAGATACTCTCGACGACTACATGCTGCCGTATCTCGAGGCCAGTGCCGACGCGGCCGGAAACCTCACGTGGGATCGAGAGTGGGAGAGCTTCTGGATCAACCACTCCGGTAACAACGCGAGTCAACGCGACCCGGCGACTCCTGGACCGTTCGAAGCGGACCAGTTCTTCACAGGCACCATATTGGCCGACGGCGTCAGGTCGGGCGGGGCGCTCTCGCAGGGCTCTTTCGGCACCCGGACTGCTCCCGGGTCGGTTTTCACGGAGGTCGGTCTGGACTGGATTCAGAACCACAGTGCTTCCCCCGTGACCGTGTCGGAGGAAGCTGAGGAGCTTCTCGCGTTCCAGCGCAACTCGACTGATCCGTTCTACTTCCTCTTCGGCGACAATGTTGCCGACGGCGATGAAGCGATCGACGTCGCGCCGAACTGGTTCATCCGTGCCGGCGCGGCGGACGCGCCATTGTCGATCGGCATGCAGGCAATCCTGAACGCGGCGCTCGAGTCCGAGGGTTACAACTCGGAGCTGGTGTGGGACTGGAACGTGGGCCACTCCGGCGCCACGGTCTTCAACGAGGCGAGTTCCGCCCAAATTCTTGAATGGGCGAACGCTCGTGTCGCGGAGTTCGAAGCAGAGATTGTCGACGTGATCCCGGAGGCTTCCGTCGAGAGGGTTCCGGGCAACCGTAACCTGCTGACCGTCACGGTCACTGAAGTGAACTACTTCGGAGACGAGACGGAACTCGTCGAAGAGTTCTCCATCCGGAACAACTCTTCAGGCTTCTACCAGGTCGGGTCCTACTCCGTCTTCGTGAACACGAAGGGCAATGACCAGATCCGTGAGGTGTACATCGCCGAGTAAACTCACGACCTCCTACTAAGACGTTCGCGGGGGGATCGGGCTCAAGGATGCCCGGTCCCCCCGCGACCAAGAACCAACTACGAACTAGCGGTGCACCACACTCGCTAGGCGCTGCTGGAACCTAGTGGCTGCTGTGCCCGAGGAGGCCCAGCAACGCGTCCAGGCGGGGAAAGTTCAGGGCGCTGGGGGCGCGGGCCACAACGATGGGTTTGGCGCAGTAAGCCACGCCGAGGCCCGCTGCCCGCAGCATCGGGAGATCATTGGCGCCGTCGCCGATGGTGACGACGCGCTCCAGGTCCGCTCCGAGTTCGGCGGCCCATTGCCGGGCGGTGGCGACTTTCGCATCGGCGTCAATGATGTCGCCGGCGAGCTCCCCGGTGAGGAGGCCGTCGCCGTGTGCGAGCGCGTTCGCCCGCACGAGGCCAATACCCAGTTCCTCGGCCAGCGGTGCCACGATTTCGCCGAAACCCCCGGAGACGAGACCGAGTGGCACACCCAGCTCGCGAAGTCGTTCCGTGAGCTCACCTGCCCCGGGCGCGAGGCGTACGGCGCGACGCACAGCGTCAAGGCTCGCGACGTCGAGACCACGCAGGACCGCCACCCGCTCGTAGAGACTCTGACGGAAATCGAGATCCCCTTTCATGGCGCGCGCCGTGATGGCAGCCACGAGATCTTGGCTACCGGCATGGCCAGCGAGATCGTCGATGACTTCGCCCTCGAAGAAGGTGGAATCGACGTCGCTCACGACCAGCGCCGGGCCCGAGGTCGCCAATGCGCCATTGCTCACCGCGATATCGGCACCGAGGTCGTTCCCCGCTGCCCGCAAGGTCTCCTGCCAGGGCGGGGTGTCGCGGGCAGATGCGGCGCGCCAGGCAAGGCCCTGCCAACCGGGGCCGTTCGTCGGCCACGGGGTTGCCAAGGTGACGCCGTAGCGGTCGCAGACCTGCGTCACCGCCGCGACGAGGGCATCTTTCGGGTCGGCGTCACGCGGCCACACCGTGCCAATGAGGTGCTCGAGCACGCAGGCAGCTTAGCCGCAGCCGGTTGGGCGGCTCACGGCTGTCCAAGGCTGAGGCTCGCGGTGCTCAGCCCGCGCCGAGCGACGGTTTCGAGTTCGTGGAGCTCGCGGCGGCGCGTGCGCGCCTCGCCGCTACTCAGGCTTGCCTCGACCGTTTGGGCGGCCTGGACGATGCCCAACAGTCGGGCGCAGCGCGACAACAGTTCCAAGCGCCGCGCGGGCAGGCCCGGGGGGAGAACGTCGTCGGGTAGCTCGCCGAGCGTGACGCTGGTGGCCGGATAGTCGAGCGTGCTGAGCGCGGCGAGGGCCTCGGTCGCGTTGCTCGTGGCGGCTGCCACGTCGCGCCGGGCTTCACCGAGAGAGCCCAGCGAGCCGAGAAGCACTGCAGCCGGCAGCTCGGTCGGCGGCAGCTCACGCACGCGCCATCGCACGAGCACGCCCGGTTCGAGGGCGGAGCCGAAGGGCTCGCTGGTCGGCACCGCGGCCCACGACCCGTGCTGGCCGGAGATCACCAGGCATTGCTCGGCCGCCAGCGCATCGTGGAGGACGACCTGGGGGAGGCCCGCGACATGGCCGGGGCGTGGTAACACCGCTCCGATCTCGTGCGGTCCCTGCGCTGCGAACCACCCCAGGAGTTGGGCGAGCGAGGTAACGCGCGCGCCGAGTGCCCCAGGTTCGACGATGTGGCTTTCTTCCGCGCCCGTCACCGCGGCGACCGCACGCGGCAGCTCTGCCAGCCTCGGCAGGTCATCCCCTGCGATGCGCGGGATCCACAGGGCGGCGAGCACGGCGTGCGGGAGAACGATATCGGGCACCCCACCACGGTAACTGGCCCGACACTGCGGCAAGGTGCACTGTGGCGGTGGCGACACGCCCTAGGCTCGAGGCCATGACCGATGTGCTCAACTTCCAGGGCGTCACCGTGCGGCGCGGCGAAAAAGTCATCCTCGACGACGTGTCGTGGCAGGTGGCCGACGGCCAGCGGTGGGTCGTGCTCGGACCGAACGGGGCGGGCAAGACCACGATGTTGCAGCTTGCTGCCACGCGCATGTTCCCCACCGACGGCACCGTCGACGTCTTGGGCGAGCGGCTCGGCCGGGTCGACGTCTTCGAGATGCGCAGCCGCATCGGGTTGGCCTCCGCGTCCCTGGCGGAGCGAATCCCCGGCGGGGAGCGGGTGCGCGACGTCGTCATGACCGCCTCCTATGGGATCACCGGGCGGTGGCGCGAAAGCTATGACGAGTACGACGAGGAGCGTGCGGGCGACCTCATGAGCGCCTTCGGGATCGCTGGCCTCGCCGACCGGCGCTTCGGCACCCTGAGTGAGGGGGAGCGTAAGCGCGCGCAAATTGCGCGCTCCCTCATGGCCGATCCCGAGTTGCTGCTCCTCGATGAGCCCGCCGCGGGGCTCGACCTCGGCGGCCGCGAGGAGCTCATGGCCGCGCTGGGGGAACTCGCCGGCGACCCGCGTTCCCCGGTCATCGTGCTGGTCACGCACCACGTCGAAGAGATCCCGCCGGGCTTCGGCCATTGCCTGCTGCTGCGCGACGGGCACGTCTCGGCCGCCGGGGAGCTTCACGACGCGCTCACCCCGCAGCACTTGTCGCGTACCTTCGGCCTGAACTTGGAGGTCGAGCGCCACCGCGATCGCTGGAGCGCGCGCGCAACCGGCTAGGCTGACAACACTTCGACACGGCGGGAGACAACGCGATGGCGTGGTTGTGGTGGCTCAGCGGGGCATTGGCGCTCGGCGTCATCGAGCTGCTCACCGTCGACCTCATCTTCCTCATGTTCGCCGGCGGCGCGCTGGCCGGCGGTGGTGTGGCGCTCATGGGCGGTCCGTTCTGGGCTCAGGTGCTCGCATTCGCCGCCGTGTCTGCCCTGCTCCTGTGGGCGCTGCGCCCCTGGGCCCTGGCCCACCTCAAGCGCTCGACGCCGGACACGGTCACCAACGTCGCCGCCCACGTGGGCCGGCGCGCCGAGGTCGTCACCGACGTGACCGACCGGGCCGGTCGCATCAAACTCGTCGGGGAGGTTTGGAGCGCCCGCAGCGCCCAACCCAGCGTGGTGCTGCCCCGGGGCGCGAAGGTCATCGTCGTGCGAATCGAGGGCGCCACCGCGATCGTGACCGCAGAGGAGCCGGTCATTTGACGATCGCGTGGCCGGCGGCGCGGCCCGCACGCGCTCAAAACCTAGGAGGCTTGAATGGATAACACGGGCAGTCTGATCGCCACGATCGTCCTGATCCTGTTGGCGATCTTCGTCATCGTGGCGATCGCCAGGGCCGTGCGGATCGTGCCGCAGGCCGTGGCCCTCATCGTCGAACGGTTGGGTAAATACCAGACGACGATGTACGCCGGCCTGCACTTCCTCATTCCCTTCGTCGACAAGGTGCGCGCCGGGGTCGACCTGCGCGAGCAGGTCGTCTCCTTCCCCCCGCAGCCGGTGATCACCAGCGACAACCTCGTCGTCAGCATCGACACCGTCATCTACTTCCAAGTGACCGACCCCAAGGCCGCCACCTACGAGATCGCCAACTACATCACCGGTATCGAGCAGCTCACCGTCACCACGCTGCGTAACGTCATCGGGTCGATGGACCTGGAACAGACACTGACGAGCCGCGACCAGATCAACGGGCAGCTGCGCGGAGTGCTGGACGAAGCGACGGGCCGCTGGGGGATCCGAGTCAACCGCGTCGAGCTCAAGGCGATCGACCCGCCGGCAAGCGTGCAAGGCTCGATGGAGCAGCAGATGCGCGCCGAGCGCGACCGCCGCGCGGCGATCCTCACCGCCGAGGGCGTCAAGCAGTCCCAGATCCTCACCGCCGAGGGAGAGAAGCAGGCCGCGATCCTGCGCGCGGAGGGCCAGGCCCAGTCCGCGATCCTCCAGGCTCAGGGTGAATCACGAGCGATCCTGCAGGTCTTCGACGCCATTCACCGCGGGAAGCCGGACTCCAAGCTGCTCGCCTACCAGTACCTGCAGATGCTGCCCGAGCTCGCCAAGGGTGAATCCGACAAGGTGTGGGTGCTGCCCACCGAGCTCACCGCTGCTCTTGGCGGCATCTCGAAGGGCTTCGGCGGTGGCAGCGGCTGGACTTCTCCCTGGCCGGGAGACGAGGGGGACTCCGCCGAGGGCGACTCGCCGCAGGTCGATTTCCCCGAAGGGCAGCAACCGGCGAGCGGCCTGCTCGCCGAGACGAACCTCCAGGACCCCGACGAGGCGCTGGCCCAGGCACGCAGCGAGGCTCATGCGGCGACGTCGGAGGCCACGGCCGCCGGCGAGCAGTCGGGATCCCGATTCTCCCGTGACGTCGAACGAGGCCAGCAGCCCACAGGTACTCCGCCGCCGGATCCGCGCCAGCGGTGGAACCCCGCCCAGGAGGCGCCCGGGCGCAGAGACGACTCGGACGCGCAGACCGAGGGGGCACCGCAGTCGAGCGAAGGCGCGACCAGCGGCGAAGAGCGCTTCGCCCCACCCCCGCCTCCGCCGCCCAGCGCCAACCAGCCGGGCCCGCCCGCAGAGCCGGGAGGCGGGCGTCGTGAGCGCCGCAAGCGCGAGGACGAGGGGACCGAGGGCTAACCCAACGCGCTTGGCGCGGGCGCCTGTTCGCTGATGGCGAGCGGGCAGGGGCGGCGGCCGTCGAGGGGCGTAGGATCGCTGCGCGCCGTCACGGCGTCGTTGTCGAGAGGCCAATCCATGCTGCTATCGCTGCTGCGCAGCTTTGCGCGCCCGTACAGGGGCGCCATCATCGCGGTCGTGGTGTTGCAGGCGGTGCAGACGGCGGCCTCCCTCCTGCTGCCGAGCCTCAACGCCGACGTCATCGACGAGGGCGTCGTCGTGGGCGACACGGGCCGCATCCTCCAGCTCGGGGGCGTCATGATGCTCGTGGCCGGGGTGCAGGTGGGTGCGGCAATCGCCGCGGTGTATTTCGGCGCACGCACCGCCATGGCCATGGGCCGCGACATCCGAGCTGCCACCTTCCGGCACGTCCAACGCTTCTCCGTGGCCGAACTAGGTAGGTTCGGCGCGCCCTCGCTCATCACTCGCACGACGAACGACGTGCAGCAGGTGCAGATG
>DATGSB010000104.1:0-5070 GCA_035303045.1 Actinomycetaceae bacterium
GGTGACCTGGATCAGATCACGTCCTCCCCCGCATCACGGGCCTCGCGGACGTCGCCGATGAAGCCCCGCACGATGTAGGCGAGCACGCCTGCGACGATGACGGGCCACATGAGGACATAGACGGTCAGGATCGACACGCTCATAGTTCTCTCCTTCCTAGAAGCCGGTCAGGACATCTGGGCGCGAGCCGGGACATCCGAATCGGACCGGGTATCGAAGTCCCCGACCTTGTCCTTGATCGTGGCGAAGTCGAAGGTCTTGGGATTACGGAACGACATGAGGTAGCACACGATCGTGCTTACGGAGTAGGCCACGAGCGATCCGCTGAGCACGACGTAGTTGTGCAGTTCCCCGATAGCGAACGGGGCGACGGCCACGATCGCGATCGTGCCGATCCACAGTGCCGGGCGCAGGCCGAAGAAGCCGAAGGCCATGAGGCCGAGGACGACCCCGACGCCGATCACTGCGAGCACATCGACCCCGAAGCCGACGAGCGTCGTCATCGGGACGAGCTCGAAGCGGACGGGGATGAAGACCGCCATGGCCGCCAGGGTGCCGATGGTGAAGGCCTTGTTGGTGACCTTGCCCCAGTAGAAGCTCGCGATTACCGGGAAGACGAGGGCTCCCCACAGCGCTCCCACGAATACGAGCAGGTCGAGGATGTTCATCTGGCCGCTGGCGAAGTACAGGGCCGCGGCGGTGGCGATGATCATCGTGATGCGCCCGACGAACAGCATCTTGCGCGGATCGGCCTTCTTACGCCCGGCCACGTTCTGGCCGTAGACGTCGGCCATCATGATCGAGCTCAGCGCAGAAAGATCGGAGTCCGCCGTGGAGGACAGCGCGCCGATGATCATGACGAAGAAGACCGCGACGAGCGCCGGGCCGAGGTACGTCGTGGCCAGCTGCGGAATGAGGTTGTTGGGGTCACCGTCGATCGGGGTGATGCCCGCATAAAGGGCGATGACGCCGAGCATGCCGATACCGATGATCGTTGCGCCGTAGCCGATCGTCGCCGTGACGAAGGTGCGCTTGATGAGATCCTGCCGCACCGCGAACAACCGCTGGGCGATCGTCTGATTACCGATCGCGTAGGCCAGGACCGCGGCGATGTAGGGCGCACCCTGGTACATGAAGGCGTCGGAGGGGAAGAAGTTGGACTGCTGTTCCGTGAGGTTGCCCGCGCCCGCCTCGAAGAGCGACGGGCCTCCGGCCGCGAAGAAGACCACGGGAATGATGACGACAACCGCGCCAAGCATCGCGACGACCTGGGCGAAGTCGGTGAGCACCGAGGCACGGAATCCCGACCACAGCGTGTAAAGCAGCACCCCACCCGCCAGCGCGATGATGCCCTGCCCGAAACTGAAGGGCGACAACATCGCGACGAGCGCGCCGCCGGCGATGAAGTTCGACGTCAGGCTGATGAGGCTGCCGACGACGTTGGAGCCGGCAAGCATGAGCTGGCTCGACCGGCCGTGGCGGGCATACATGACTTCCGCCAGGGTGTGGGCGCGGGGCGCGACTTTGCGGATGCGCTTGCCGAAGGGGTAGATGAACAGGATCATCAGGGCCCCCCACAGCCCGTAGTGGATCGGGCCGGAGATGCCGTAGGTGTAGCCCGAGGTCGCCGAGGCGTACATGGAGGAGGCCCAGATCCACGTCGCGGTCATCGAAGCCGCGGAGATACCGAAGCCGATCTTGTTCCCGGCGGTCATGTAGCCGTCGGCATTTTCCCGCCGCTTGCTGATCATGACCGACATCACCATCGTGCCGCCGTAGAAGACGAGGAACAGCAGAATGATGACGGGAGCGCTGAGCTGTTGGCCCACGAGGCCGTCCAGACTCATCTAATTCCTTCCTTCGTGAGGGCGCCGGAAACCCTCCTCAATGTGTCGAGGCGCGCGCGAGCCCGCGTGAGCATTGCCGGTGGGCACCACAACTTCGCCCGCGACGGCATCCGGCTCCGGGCATTTCCCAGGCGCGCGGACTCCCCGCTGGTGAAGCGTGGAGCGTCTTTGCCAAGTCGCCACTGCGCGCCCCGCACAAGACCGCGTGGGCAGCTGCTAGCTGGCTGACCGGCTTCGAGACCATAGCAAACTTGGTCAAGGGAAGCTAAATAGCACCCCTTGGGCAACCCCCGAAATCACCGGTTTTTCGTGCGTTCATCACGAAAGGTGGCGGTGTGAGCTGGGACTCAGCCCCCCGCGATCACCTCATCGACCCACCGGGGAACGAGCTCGGTCGCCCGCCCCTGACGCACCTCGTCGAACATCGACGAACCGCGGCTCGCATCGAGGTTGAGTTCCACGGTGCGGGCGCCCGCGGCGCTGGCGTGGGCGACGAATCCGGCAGCGGGGTATACCTCGCCCGAGGTCCCGATCGAGGCGAAGAGGTCGCACTCATCGAGCCGGCGCATGATCTCCTCCATGTGGTAGGGCATCTCGCCGAACCACACGATGTCGGGTCGCAATGCGTGGGCGCCGCAGGCGGGGCAGGGCGGGTCGGGAGCGAGGTCGTCGCGCCAGCGGTGGCGGGCGTCGCAGGCTGAGCACAGGGCGTTGAGCAGTTCGCCGTGCATGTGCACGACCCGGGTGGCGCCGGCTCGTTCGTGCAGGTCGTCAACATTCTGGGTGACGATGAGCAGGTCATCACCCAACTCGGCTTCGAGCTGGGCGAGGGCGCGGTGGGCGGCGTTGGGTGCCACGCTTCCCAGGGCGCGGCGCCGCTCATCGTAGAAGCGCTGGACGAGTTCGGGGTTGGCGGCAAACCCCTCCGGGGTTGCTACCGCCGTGACGTCGTGGCCCTCCCACAGGCCGTCGGCGTCTCGGAACGTGGCGACGCCCGACTCCGCAGAGATTCCTGCTCCGGTGAGAATCACAGTGCGCATGGGGCCACAGTAGCCCGCGCCTGCCGCCGCCCTCCTGGGCTTCGGGTCGGGCGCGGGCACCCGCGAGGCGCCACCCGCAAGAGACTGCGACGCGCTAGATCTGCTCGACCGTGTAGTTGAGCACAGTTGTTCCAGGCGGTGCGTAGTTGGGCACGTCGGCGCCGACAGCCTGGCCTTCGGGAGACGCCATCGACGCGAGGTAGGCCTCTTTATTCTCGAAGTCGGCCTCGAAGATCGCGAAGTACGGCGAATCATTACCGCCGGCGTCAATGTTCAGGGTAAAGCGGTGATCAAGCATGCCGGGTAGCTTCTTCGCCAGCGGCAGGTGGACGTCGCGGTAGTACTTCTCGAAGGCAGCGGGGTCCTGAGGGTGGGGGTACAGAACGATCACTTTGTGCACGCGCATCTCCTCTTCAACACAACGCCAGTGTGGCTGGCGCCACGGTACCGAAGGCCGTCGCCGCCGCGCGGGCTATTCGTCGAGATTGATGACGACCGACTTGGCCCGGAGGTAGGCGGCCAACCCCTCGGGTCCGTTCTCGCGGCCCCATCCCGAGACCTTGACGCCTCCGAACGGCATGGACGGGTCCATCAGGGCCCAGCCGTTGACCCACACGATCCCCGCTTCCAACTGGGCGGCGACCCGGTGTGCCCGCCCGAGGTTTGTCGTCTGGATTCCCGCGGCGAGCCCCTGCGGCACACTGTTGGCCAGCGCGACGGCCTCCTCTTCGGAGTCGAATGGCTGCACCGTGAGCACGGGGCCGAACACCTCGTTGACGACGGCGGGGTTGTCGTTGGCGACGTCGGCGACCACCGTGGGCTGGTAGTAGAAGCCCGGGCCGACGGCGGCGGCGCCGCCGGTGACGACGCGCCCGCCTGCCGCCACCGAGGCGTCGACGAGCTGGGACACCTTCTCCCGTTGCGCGCTGCTCGCGAGGGGCCCGATGACTGTGTCGGGGTCGGTGATGTCGCCCATGGGCACCCCCGCAACCGCGTCGGCCAGGATCGCCAGCACCTGGTCGTACAGCGCCCGTTCGACGAGGAGCCGTGGCCCCGCCATGCAGAACTGGCCCGTGTTGAAGACGAAGGCCTGGATGATCGCACCGATCGCCTGGTCGAGATTGGCGTCGGCGAACAAGATGTTGGCGGCGTTGCCGCCGAGCTCGGCAGTCACTGGGCGAAGGTGCTTCCCGGCAAGCTCCGCAACGTGGGCACCCACCTCGGTCGACCCCGTGAAGGCGACCTTGTTGACCCCGGGGTGGCTCACGAGGTGGTCGCCCAGGTCCCCGCCTGAACCGGTGACGACGTTGTAGACGCCGTCGGGCACGCCCGCATCTCGCAGGATCTCGGCCATGAGCAGCGCCGACAGCGGGGTGTCGCTGGACGGCTTGTGGACGATCGTGTTGCCGGCGATGAGTGCAGGGGCAATCTTCGAGCTCGACAGGATGAGCGGGAAGTTGAACGGCGTGATTGCCGCGACCACCCCGACGGGTTCGCGACGCACGTAGGCGTGGGTGTTGCCAGGCGTCTCTCGCAACGCGCCGTCAAGCTGTTGTCCCGAGGTGGCGAAGTACTCGAAGGTTTCCGCCGCGTTGTTGACGTCGACCGCCCGGGCCAGCGCGATCGGCTTGCCGACGTCCTGGCTCTCCGCCTGGGCCAGCTCCTCGGTGCGCTCCCGCATGAGGTCGTGGGCGTTGCGCAGGATCCTGCCGCGTTCGCGAGCGGTGAGGCCCGACCACTCCCCCGAGTCGAATGCAGCCCGTGCCGCGGCCACGGCCGCATCAACGTCCGCGGTGGTGGCCCGGGCCACGTCGGTGAGTTTCTCGCCGGTGGCGGGAGCGATGACATCCATGCGTGCCCCGCCCTGGGCGTCGCGCCACTGGCCGGCGATGAAGAGTCGCCCGGGCTCCGTCGCCGACCGGGCCGAACCACTGGGTGCTGTCGTCGTTGCCATGGGGACTCCTTCGTCGCTGGTCGGGGCCGTGGGCGCTGGGGCCTCACCAGTATGGGCAGGCGAAGGACCGCGGCGTGGAGATTTCGCGCTCGATCTCTGGACACAACGCTGTTGCCTACGATGGGCGAGGAGCGAGACGAAGCCGAGGAGAGGACACAGGGACGTGGCTGGACGACGGCTCAGCAACCGCCACCTACTTCCGATGCTGGGAGTGCTTGCCATGGGGGCA
>DATGSB010000105.1:0-4810 GCA_035303045.1 Actinomycetaceae bacterium
TACGCGCTGTGGGTCTTCCGGCTCTTCGGCCACGCCGATGTTCGGCTGATGGATGGTGGGCGCGCGAAGTGGGAGACCGAGGGGCGGGAGATGACGCGCGACGTCCCGACGCCTGCCCCAACCGACTACCCGGTGGTGGAACGAGACGACACGGTGGAGCGGGTGTTCCTGCCCGAGGTCTACGACTTCCTCGGCGGGCAGCTCGTGGATGTGCGCTCCACACCCGAATACACCGGCGAGCGCACGCACATGCCGGATTACCCCCAGGAGGGCACGCTTCGCGGCGGCCACATTCCCGGTGCCCGATCCGTGCCGTGGGCGACGGCGGCCAACGAGGACGGCACGTTCCGCTCGCGCGCCGAGCTCGAGCGCCTCTATCTCGAGGAGCAACAGCTCGACCCCGCAGAGCCGCTCATCGCCTACTGCCGCATCGGTGAACGCTCGGCCCACAGCTGGTTCGTGCTCAAGTACTTGCTTGGTTTCGACAACGTGCGCAACTACGACGGTTCCTGGACGGAATGGGGCAACCTCGTCGGGGTGCCCATCGCCACCGGAGAGGAGCCGGGAGAGGTCGCGAAGCCATGACTCCGGCGCCTGGGGTGATTCCGCCCAAGCTGGCCGACGTCATCACGGACTTCAATGAACTCGCGGTCAGCGACCGGCTCCAGTTGTTGCTGGAGTTCAGCGACGGGCTGCCGGAGCTCCCGGCCCGTTACGCGGAGCATCCAGAGCTGCTGGAGCCCGTTCCCGAATGCCAGTCGCCGATCTTTCTCATCGCCGAGCTCGCCGGCTCAGGGGACGAGGCGACCGTGCACCTGCATTTCTCGGCCCCTCCCGAGGCACCGACAACGCGGGGCTTCGCGGGGATCCTTCATGAGGGTCTCGACGGGGCGACCGCCGGCGAGGTGCTGGCGGTGCCGATGGACGTGTCGAACCAGCTGGGGCTGTCGGAGGCGGTCTCCCCGCTTCGCCTTCGCGGCATGGCGGGAATGCTCGGCCGAATCAAGCGTCAGGTGCAGGAGAAGGTCGCCGCCTCGCAATGAGTTCCTTGAGCCGCTGGTAGCCATGCCGGACGCCGCGGCGCACATCGGCGTGCGTAGCGAGGACGACGATGACGCAGCCGATGGCGAGCTGCGCGGCGATCGCGAGCCCCACGGCCAGCGGCGCCGGGCCGAGCTCGGCCATCCGCCCGGGGCCGATGCCGCCATGGGCGAGGCGGCTGAGCGTGGCGACGAGCACGCCGGCGCCGATCGCCGTCACCAGGCCCGTGACGAGCGCCTGCCACCAGGAGCCGCGTGGCCCGCGGCGATGCTGGGTCCAGCCGAGGTAGGCGCCGACGACGACGCCCAGCACCATCACCCATGAGAGACCCGGCTGGCCGGGTTCGGGAAGCGCGCCAAGCATCGGGATGGCGGGCAGGGGGGCCGTGACGACCTCGGCAGGGCTGAACACCGTTCCCGTCCCCACGGCGAAACCGGGGCCGGCCAGCCATGCCAGGGCCCAGACGATCGCGGTGGGCAGGTAGAGGAGCTGGAGCAGGATGAGCGCCGCGGCGCCAACCGCCCCGGGATCGAGTGCTTCATGGAGTTCAACGACGGTGACCACGCCGCGGAGCAGCGCGATGAGGGCCAGCGCCGTCGCGGCCACCGCGAGGATGAGCATCCCGCGCATGGCGTCCCTGATGCCGCGGCGCACATAGGGCGGCACGTGGTTGAGGCCCGCGACCAAGATGCCCGGTGGTGGCGCCCCCGCCCGCCGCAACGCCAACGCCGTTGCCGCGATGGCAATGAGAAGTGCGATTCCCAGCACGCGCCACCGACCGGCGGGGCCCGGCGCAACGGCCGACAAACCGAGCGTTGCCGCCACGAAGCCGGCAACGGTGTAACAGGCGGGGCGCCAGTCGGCGATCCGCGCGCGGCGCGTGGCACCGTAAACGAGCGCGCCGCTGAGCAGCGCCTGCCCCAGGGGCATGAGCGTGAGGGCCACCTCCCCCACATGGAGCGTGCCACCGTGGCCCACGAGCCACAGCGCGGTGGCGAAGGCGGCGGCGTCGGTCCAGTCCGCCTCGCCCAGCAGTGGCGCTGCAGCGGTGGCGACGTAGGCCGCGACGGCGGGCACGACCACGAGCAGCCACCCCAGCAGGGCGGCTTCGATTCCACCCAGCAGTCCGCGCAGCCACTGCTGCGGGAGCCACGCGACTCGCTCCGTGGCGCCGGGTTCCAGGGTGGTGGTCACTTACACATGGTCGGTGCTGCGTCGCGTCGGCGCCGACTGTGGGGGCGGCGTGTCGGTAACGGTTGAGCCACGCCACCCCCGTCCAAGGCGTCAGCCGAGCAGGATCTCCCGGGCGAGGCGCGCCGTCTCGCTTGGCGTCTTGCCCACCTTGACGCCGGCAGCTTCGAGGGCCACCTTCTTTGCCTCTGCGGTGCCGGAGGATCCCGAGACGATGGCGCCGGCGTGGCCCATCGTCTTCCCCTCGGGGGCCGTGAAGCCGGCGACGTAGCCGACGACCGGCTTCGTCACATTGGCCTTGATGTAGTCGGCCGCCCGCTCTTCGGCGTCGCCGCCGATCTCACCGATCATGACGATGAGATCGGTTTCCGGATCCGCCTCGAACTTCCTGAGTGCGTCGATGTGGGTGGTGCCGATGATCGGGTCGCCGCCGATGCCGATCGCGGTGGAGAACCCGATATCGCGCAGCTCGTACATCATCTGGTAGGTGAGGGTGCCCGACTTCGAGACGAGCCCGATGCGGCCGGGGCCGGTGATGTCGGCCGGCGTGATGCCGACGTTGGACTGGCCCGGGCTGATGATGCCGGGGCAGTTGGGCCCGACGAGCCGCACCCCCCGCTCCTGGGCGTGGCTGAAGAACTCCGCGGTGTCCGCGACCGGGATGCCCTCGGTGATGATGACGATGAGCGGCATGCCGGCATCGATGGCCTCCATGACGGCGCTCTTGGCGAATGCCGGCGGCACGAACACGACGGAGACGTCGGCCCCGGTTTCTTCGCGGGCCTCGGCGACCGTGCCGAAGACGGGAATGGAAACCTTCCCCGCGTCGCGCTCGTCGGCGCCGGGGCCGATGGGAGTGACGTCGAACTCGACGCTCGTGCCGGCCTTGCGCGGGTTGACCCCGCCGACGATGGACGTGCCAGATCCGAGCATGCGGCGCGTGTGCCGCTGTCCCTCGGCGCCTGTCATGCCCTGGACGATGACGCGGGAATCCCCATTAAGAAAGATCGACATTTGAGGTATCTAGTCCTTACTTCGCAGCGGCGAGCTCGGCTGCCTTTGCCGCCGCGTCGTCCATGGTGTCCACGATGGTGATGAGGGGGTGGTTGGCGGCCTGGAGAATACGGCGCCCCTCCCCGACGGAGTTGCCGTCCAGGCGGACGACGAGCGGTTTGGTTGCGCGGTCGCCGAGAATCTCCAGGGCCTGCACGATGCCCTTCGCGACCTCGTCGCACGCGGTGATCCCGCCAAAGACATTGACGAAAACGCTGCGGACCTGCTCGTCGCCCAGAATGACATCGAGGCCGTTGGCCATGACGTCGGCGCTCGCCCCGCCACCGATGTCGAGGAAGTTGGCCGGGTGCACCGCGTGGCGCTCCCCCGCGTAGGCGACGACGTCGAGCGTGCTCATGACGAGTCCGGCGCCGTTGCCGATGACGCCCACCTCGCCGTCGAGCTTGACGTAGTTGAGGTCCATGGCGGCAGCCTTGGCCTCCAGCGGGTCGGCGGCATCGTGGTCAACGAGCTCGGCGTGGCCCTCTTGGCGGAAGGCCGCGTTCTCGTCGAGTGACACCTTGCCGTCCAGGGCAATGATCGCGCCATCTTCGGTTCGCACGAGTGGGTTGACCTCGACCAGCGTGGCATCCTCATCGCGATACACCGCCCACAGACGCTGGATCACGTCAGCGACGTCGTCGGCGATCTCCGGCGCGAAGCCGGCCGCGTCGACGATCTCGCGGGCCTTCGCCTCGTCGATGCCCACGATCGGGTCGACCGGCACGCGTGCAAGGGCCTCGGGCCGCTCAACGGCGAGCTCTTCGATCTCCATGCCACCCTCGACGCTGGCCATGGCGAGGTAGCGCCTCTCGGCACGGTCGAGGAGGACGGAGAAGTAGTACTCCTCAGCGATTTTCGCGCCCTCGGCGACCATGACGCGGTGCACCGTGTGGCCGCCGATGTCCATTCCGAGGATCGCCTCGGCGTGCTCCTCGGCCTCCTCGGGGCTCTGCGCGAGCTTGACGCCGCCGGCTTTGCCTCGACCACCGATCTTCACCTGGGCCTTGACGACAACGGTGCCGCCACCGAGTTCCCGAGCGGCGTCGCGCGCTTCGGCAGGCGTGGTTGCCACGATGCCACCCACAACCGGTACGCCGTATGCGGCAAACATCTCCCGCGCCTGATACTCGAAAAGGTCCACCCTGTGAGTCCTCTCGTCGACCGTCCCGATTCCTCGACATCGAGACATCCACGCGTAAGCCTACCCGGGCGCACTGAGCTACCACGATTTCCCAAACAATGTGAGACGAATCGCAGCTTCGTGCCTTTTGGTCAACATTGGTCGGTAAACTGGCGACGGAAGGTGTGGTCTGCGTCACGCCCCGCCCCGGCTGCGCGCTCGCCCTCCGCCCGGTGCGGGCCTTCCTTCGCCCTTGCGACCCTCGGGGCCCGATCGAAGGTGATCCAATGCCTCCCCGTCAGCCCGACCCATTTGCGCCCCCAGAACCAGCTGGGCCTTCTGCGCCGCCTCGTCCTGCGGTGCCCTGGTACCGCCGCAAGCTCGTCGTCTTCGTCCTGCTTC
>DATGSB010000106.1:0-4940 GCA_035303045.1 Actinomycetaceae bacterium
GCGTCCCTCGTTCCCGACCATCTGCAAGCGGCGCTGGACGCGGGCCACGTGCGCCGCGCCGTCCTCGACGTTTTCGAAATCGAGCCGCTCCCCGCCGACGATTGGCGCTGGCGGGACCCGCGCGTCACCGTCACCCCGCACATCTCCGGCCCCACCGAACTCGAGGACGTCGTCGAGGCCATCGTGGCCGCATACGAGGCGTTGACGGCGGGGCGCCGCCCGCCCCACCTCGTCGACGTGGCGCGGGCGTACTGAGGACTTTCAAATCTCGGCGGACCCGCCCCGCCGACGTCGGTTGCTGCGACGGCGGCACGACTGTCGCCGCGTGCCGGTACACTCCGGCGTAGGTCATGAGGCCCAGCGATACGCCCTCCGGCACGCTGGCCGGCAACCGCGCAGCGCGCACGGTGCCCCCGGAGGAAGACCCGCCCGCACCAACCGGTGTGGGAAGAGCGATCAGAGGAGTCTTCAATGTCCCACCTCTCCCCGTGCACCCCGGACGCCGCCTGCCGCAGGTACTGGCCCGGCCACCTCGTGCACCCCATCCATAGCGGTTTCGTGCAGCGAGAGCCGTGGGGTTGGCGCAAGGCGGTGGTGGCGTCGATCGACGACGACAACGTCGCGTTCCTGGAGTACCGCGACGACGCCGGGACCTGCCGGGTGTGGCACCACCTCGACCTCTCGGTGGTCTGCCCTCCGGGAACGTCCGTCCAGGTCCACGAGGGCCGCCATGTCATCGCCGTCGCCCACGTCGCCCTCAACGTGGCCCTCGTCGACGGCATCGGGCCCGTGCCACCGCCCAGCCATGGGACGGTCACGCACGCGCCGATCGTGGTGACCGACCTGTCGACCGGCCACGGAATCCTGGCGCATCCGCCGCGGAAATGAGCCGAGCTCGCGTGGGCGCGGAAGTTCCGTAAAGTGCTGGGGCGGACCAGCACGGAGGGGCACGGCTGTGGATTTGCGTTGGCTCACCGCCGACGAGCGGGAGCTCGAGGCGGCGATCGAGAACCTGGACGACGACGAGCGGCCTGATGTTCCCGGGCGCAGCTTCGTCCCGGCCGCCATCGCCTACATCGTGCTTCTCGTGTATTTCGGTGTCGCCTGGCTCGCGTTCGCCGACAGCCTCGATGTGGACGGCGGGCGGGTTCCGGCCGGCGCGATCATCGGCCTCGTCGTCAACATGCTCATCTTCGTCGGCCTCTGGTACGCGGCCCTGCGGTTCAGCAGGTGGCTGGACAAGCCTCCCCGCGAGGCCGAGCTCCGAGCATGGCGCGAACACATGACCGGGATGGTCAACGACGTCGACATCGAGCCGGTCGGCCGTGCCACGTTCGTCTCCGTGATTTCGGGCGAGCGGCGCACGGCACGGTGCGACCCGCGCTACTCGGCGCCCGGGGTGGAATTCGGTAACCTCGCCAGCCGCACGCACTCCTACCTGGAGTGGTGCTACCTCGCCACCGAGCTGCCGGCGCCGCTGCCCCACCTGTTCCTCGAGTCGGCGGCGGCTGGCCCGCTGCCGCGCGAGTTGGCTGCGGCCGACATCGGCCAGGCGATGTCGGTGGGCCAGCCCTTCGACCGTCATTTCACGCTCTACGCCCCCACCGGCTACGAACACGACGCGCTGTACGTGCTCACCCCCGCCGTCATGGCCGCGCTGCTGGACCACGCCACGGACGTCCACGTCGAGATCATTGGCGACACCCTCGTGTTCTTCGCGCCCGGGCCCGCCGACTTCGGCACTCCGGAGCCGTGGGAGGCCGTCGACGCCCTGTGGATGAACGCGGTGCCGCTGCTCGTGACGCGAGCGCAGCGCTACCGCGACGAACGCGTGCCCGACCAGGCGCTCAGCCGGCGCATCCTCACCTTCCAGGAGGCGCTGGCGACACCCGGCTACACGTGGGACAAGGCGCAACGGCGGATCGCCCCAGGAGGAAAGCGCCTGGAGCGGCGCAAGCGCGGGCCGCGGTGGTCGATCGCCCGCAAGCACGGCTTCGAGGCGGCCGCCCTCGTGGTCGCCCAAGGCGTCATCGTCTTCGCGCTCTTCGGCATCGGCCGCGCGGCGCTCCAGCTCTACCGCGCGTTCATAGGCTGACGACGCCGCCGGGCGGCTAATGCTCGCGGACCGCGCCGCCACGCCGAGCAGGCTCGGCTGCGAACCGGATGCGGAGCAGTTACCCTCACCATTTCGTGCACATCGCAACAGGGGGAAATGATGTCGGCAGTTCGTAGCAAGAGGGCGCGGCGTTCGGCGCTCGGGACCATCGCAGTTGTCGGGGCCTTCGTGCTCTCGCTCGGTATTGGTGGATCCACCGCGTCGGCGTCGGGCTATAAGTCCTACGGCCCGGTCTACACGAGCTACAGCAAGTGCGATCAGGCCCGCAAGGCCTACAAGAGCTCCTGGACGAGCACGAGCACCTGCTTCAAGCAGATGCGGCGGGCCACCTACGGCGGCACCTACTGGGCCGGGGAGTACTCCTTCTGGATCCACTACCGGCACTGACCCAGCCGGCCCCGCGGGCTAAACGTCGAGCAGCACCGTGAGGGTCTCCCGAATCTGGGCGCCTAGTTGCGGTGTCCACTGAGTAACCTCAGGCACATGACGCGGCACAGCGGTTTCCGTCCCAAGCGGATGCTCCTCGCCGGACGCGACGCCAGGCGCCTCGCGGCCGAGCTCGCCGTTGCGCTGCCGGCGCTGGAGACCCGGACCGTCCAGCACGGGCCGCTCTCCGCGGAGGAGGCCGCGTGGGCGGACAGCTTCGCCGGTTTCTCCGCCCCGCCCAACCTTGGCGATTCCGGCATTCGTTGGATCCACCTCCTCACGGCTGGCGTCGACCGCGTCGTGGCCGGCCTCGCGGGCCGCGACGTCGTCCTCACCCGCACCCTCGGGGGCATGCCGCGCGCCATCGGCAGCTACGTGCTGGCCCACCTACTGGCCGACGCCTGGCACCTGCGCGAGTACGCCGCCCAGCAGCTATCAGCGCACTGGGAACCCCTGGAGTCGGTGCGGGTGGCCGGGCGCACCGCCGTGGTTCTCGGCACCGGAGAGATCGCCTCGGGTGTCGCGCAGGCGCTGCGTCCCGCCGGGTACCGCGTCATCGGTGTCAACACGCGCGGCAACCCCGCAGCGGCGTTCGACGACACCGTCGCACTCCCCGACGCCGCGCCACACCTCGCCTCCTGTTCCGCCCTCGTCAACGCGCTTCCGCTCACCAATGCCACCCGGGACCTCGTCGACGAGACGCTTCTGGGCGAGCTCGCGGGAGCCGTCGTCGTGAATGTCGGGCGCGGCGCGACCATGGTTCCCGACCACCTCCGCGCGGCGCTGGACGCAGGCCACGTCCGCCGCGCCGTCCTCGACGTTCACGAGATCGAGCCGCTGCCGCCGGAGGACTGGCGGTGGAGCCATCCCCACGTCACCGTCACCCCGCACGTATCCGGGCGCACGGCACCGGAAGAGGTCGTCGCCGCCATCGCAGCCGGCTACGAGGCCCTCATCGCCGGCCGCCGCCCGCCCCACGACGTCGATATCGCGCGCGGATACTGACGCCGGGGAGTGCGCGCCGAGGGCGCCGTGGCGTGATCGGCGCAGTCGCCGGTCGGTGCCAATCGTGCTGGGCTGGAGCCCATGTGGTTCGACAGCTGGTCCGATATCACCCGAATCCTCATCGTGGGCGCCGCCGCCTACGCGACGCTGATCGTCGTCCTACGGGTCACCGGCAAACGCACGTTGGCCAAGCTCAACGCCTTCGACCTCATCGTCTCGGTCGCGCTCGGCTCGATCCTGGCCACCATCCTGCTCGACACCTCCGTGTCGTGGGCCGAGGGGCTGGCAGCCTTCGGGATCCTCACCGTGCTGCAGCTGGCGATCACGTGGACCTCGACCCGAGCGCCGCGCTCCCGCTCCGTCATCACCGCGAACCCGACGCTGCTGCTGCGCGACGGTGAGCCGCGCGTCGAACACGCCGCGTGACGAACCAGCGACACGAGGAGCACCCGGTGACTCCACCACCCGACCACATCGCCGTGCGCGGCGCGCGCGTGCACAACCTCAAGGACGTCGACGTCGACATCCCGCTGCGCGAGCTCGTCGCGATCGCCGGGGTATCAGGCTCGGGCAAGTCCTCCCTCGCACTCGGGGTGCTCTACGCCGAAGGCTCGCGCCGCTACGTTGAGGCGCTGTCGACCTACACGCGGCGCCGGATGGCCCAGGCCCCGCGGGCCGCCGTCGACTCCGTCGAGCATGTGCCCGCCGCCCTGGCCCTGCGGCAGCGACCCGGCGTGCTCGGGGTGCGATCCACCTTCGGCACGTCCACCGAGCTGCTCAACGTCATCCGGCTGATGTTCTCCCGCCTCGCCACGCACGTGTGCCCCAACGGCCACCGCGTGGCGCCGACTATCGATGTCGCCGCCGAGGTGCCGTTCGCCTGCCCCGAGTGCGGGGAGGATGTCCAGCCGCCCGGTGCTGAGGAGCTGGCCTTCAACTCCGAGGGCGCCTGCCCCACGTGCACCGGTACCGGGGCGGTGCGCGACGTCGACGACGCTGCCCTCGTGCCGGATGAGTCCAAGTCGATCGACGACGGGGCGGTCGTGCCGTGGCAGATGTTCAACTTCAAGGTCCAGCCGGCCATCGTGCGGGAGTTCGGGGTGCGCACCGATGTGCCGTTCCGGGAGCTGGAGGACTGGGAGCGGGAGATCGTCTTCGACGGGCCGGAGGAGAAGAAGCACATCACCTTCGCGACCAAGAAGGCCGTGCACGACCTCGACTTCACGTTTCGGAACGCCCGCCTCACCGTGACCAAGGAGCTGGAGCGCGCCACCGATGAGAAGCGGTTCAACCGGGTGGCTCGCTTCCTCATCGAGAGCGTGTGCCGCACGTGCGGCGGCACCCGGCTGAACGAGCGCGCCCGCCTCCCCCGCATCGGCGACCTCGGGCTGGC
>DATGSB010000107.1:0-2357 GCA_035303045.1 Actinomycetaceae bacterium
GCGCACCGGGCTGTCCCAGCGCACCATCCGCTACTACGGCGAGGTCGAGCTCGTCACCCCCTCGAGCCGCACCGAGGGCGGGTTTCGGCTGTACACCGACCGTGACGTCGCGCGGCTGGAGCTCATCAAGACGATGAAGCCCATGGGCTACACGCTGGATGAGATGCGGGACGTCCTCGACGTCATTGCGCACCTGGAGGACGCCCCGCCCGCCGGCCGGGCGCAGGTGACCCAGGAGCTTGCCGCCATCCGGGAGGTGGCGGCGACGCGGCGGGCCGAGTTGGCGAGCAAGCTCGCCGCCGCCGAATCCTTCCTGCGCCAGCTCGACGAGCACGCCGGGGGCGGCTCGCGCTAGGTGACCGGCCGCACTGCCCGCAGGATCAGCAGGCCGCTGGCGAGAACGAGGGCGCTCAGCGCCAAGAGGCCGCCCACCGGCGCACCGCTCGCCGGCAGCCCGTCAGGTGGAGGTTGCGCCCCGGGTGCCGGCGGGCCGGCGGGCGTCGGATCCGCCGTGGGGGCGGGGCTTGGTCCCGACGTGGGCGCGGGGCTCGGGTCCGGTGTCGGGGTCGGCGTGGGGCTCGACGTCGGCGTGGGCGTGGGCCCCTCCCCCGCCTCGACGACCCACCGGTGCGTGGCCGAGCCGGCGTTGCCGGCCCCATCGGTCGCCGTCACGACGACCTCGTGGGCACCCGCCGTCAGGCCGGTCAGGCTGAAGACTCCGCCGTCGCAGGCGACCGGTGTCGCGCCGTCGAGGGCGCACGTGACGGCGAGCGGCGGCGAGCCGTCCGGCGCATCGGGGTCCTTGACCTGGAACTCGATGAGCGCCGTCGTCGCGGTCGAGTCGCTCGGCCCCGCGACGATGTGGACGACGGGGGCCGTCGTGTCCACCACCCAGCGGTGCTCCGCCGGCTCGCTCTCGCCGCCGGCGCCGGTGGCGAGGACGACCAGCACGTGCGGGCCGTCGGTCAGGCGTCGTGCATCTTGCTGACCTGGCAGCTCATGCGCTGGGCGATCTCCAGCGCATGCGCGGATCCCTGGCTGGGGCCGAGGTCGAGGAACAGTATTCCGACCCCGCCGACGATCGCGGCGATGCGGCCGCCGGTGTCCAGCGAGCGCGTATCGGGCTGGGAGTCGGGCACCTCGAAGCCCTTGATGTCTTCCTGTTCGATGTCCTCCAGGTCATCCTTGACGTCTTCGGCCATGCCGTGGATCTCGAAGGCCGCGCAGGCCACACGCGCCGCCTCGGTCATCTTCGCCGAGGCCGCCTTGAAGGCATCGGCCTGCGCGCGACCGATCTGCAGCTCGCAGTCCACCTCACACGGGCCCACGGAGAACACATCGGAGGTGTAGCTCGACTCCCAGCCCTCATCGCCGAAGGACGGGCTTTCGGCGCGCAGCCGGTAGCTGCCCATCGGAAGGTCGGGCCCCTCGATGAGGGTGTACATGGTGCCGACGCGCCTCGGCGGCGATGACGCACACCCGCCCGCCACGGGTGTCGGAGGTGACGTAGGCGAACAGCGCGTCGTCGGTGGTGAAGTCGGCGTACAGCTCCCCGTACCCGTCAGCCGGGTTGGCGCTGGTCACCGCCGCGGCGGCCGAAACGATGAGCGTTGCCAGCGCGAGCATGGCCACGAGTAGTGCCGCTGCCGCGCTGGTGAGGCGGCGAATCCAGGTGTGTCCCACTGCGGTCTCCCGCCAGCCAGGTAAGCAACGCGACCGTGCGCCACTCGATGTGTCGAGAGCGTAACGTGCGCTCCGCCCCGCGCAAGGGGGGAATGTGGGAGCCGTCGGAATGAGCCGGGGGGTGAGGCCACGAGGCCCGGGGGTGAGCCTCGTGGCCGTGGCGGGTGAGGCTTAGGAGTCCCCTCGTCCCAGCGCCTCGCGCAGCGACACCCGCGGCCCCGTGCGCAGCAGGGAGTTGGAGTAGATCCGCGCGGCCAGCGCGATCACCAGCGCCGCGGCGAGCGCAAGCAAACCGAGGGAGAGCAGCGGCTCCCACCAGCTCGCCTCGCCGAGGAACATGCGCACCGGCATCGCGACGGGCGCGCTGAAGGGCACGTAGGAGGCGATCGCCATGGCCACCGGATTGTCGCCGAGGAACACGACGGCGAAGTAGGGGGCCATGACGAGCATCATCGTCGGCATCATCACCGTGCCAACATCCTCCTGCCGGGACACCAGGGCCGCACCGGAGGCGAACATCGCGGCCACGAGCACGAAGCCGACGAGGAAGAAGACGACGAACCACACGATCGGGCCGGTCAGCAGGTCAAGCAGCTCGCCCTGCCCGCTGAGCAGGAGCCCCAACACGGCCACCGCGGCGATGGCGGCGGCCTGGCCGACCGCGAGCGCGCTGT
>DATGSB010000108.1:0-2454 GCA_035303045.1 Actinomycetaceae bacterium
GTCCACTCCGGGCGGTCGAAGCCGGTTCCGCCGGCTGGCAGCATGCCGATGAGCCACTCGACGATCGGCTGGGCCGCGGGCCAGGTGTCGGTCTCGTAGCGCGGCACCGTTGCCCCACCCATTTCAAGCGCTTGCTCGATCTGGGCGCGGGCCTCGGCCGGGTGGAGATCCGTGAAGGTCATCGCCTCGGGCTCGTCGACGAGGGAGAGGAACTCGCTTCGGAAGCTGGCGAGATCGCCGGGGACGAGGAAGGCGTCCTTGGCGACGGTGCCCAGGTTGTGGTCGATGAACACGACGGCGGTGAGCTGGTGACCGTCGACGAGGCGGGCGGAGACGATCGTGTTCTGGCCGTCCCCGAGCACGTCAGTCGATACCGCGGCCGGGCCCGGTTCGGCCTCGTCGAGGCCCAGCAACCACCCGGGCATGGCGTGGTCCCGGCCGGCGGCCGCGCGTCGGGCGCGGTGTGCGAGGTGGTTGTCCGACAGTAGCTGCGCGAGGGCAATGAGCAGGGCGGTGGTCTCCGGCACCTGGTGACCGACGAGGCTCTCGAGAAACAGCGCTGCGTCTGGGCCGTCTTCGCCGGGTGGCGCCAGCGGGTCCCTCAGGCGAGGGTCGAGCGCGGCGACGATCGAGCTTGCCTGGGCAAGGAAGGCGAGCGGCTCCGGGTCAGACAGGGCAGCGGCAACGCTGCCGAGGAACGCGTCGGGCGTGTGAGCGGTCACGCGGCCACGCTACCCGCGTCAGGCCTCGCCGAGCACCCAAGCGGTCTTTTGGAACTTCTTGTCGCCAGGACTCTCCTGGAAACCCCGAGCACTGGGAGGCGGACCCCGTTAGACGTCGGCGATCTGCAGCCGGATGGCATTCTCGATGCCCGGGAGGTCGTGCAGCACGGTCGCTTCGATGATGTGCCGGTCAACGAACGCGTAGCCGTGGACGATGCGGTTCCTTGTGGCCCAAGCAAGCGCCCAGTCGTCACCGAAGATGGCTTCGCGTCTCTCCGCAGTGACACGGCTAGCGGCGTCTATGGCGGCTGCCAGCCTCAGGCTTACGGCGTCCGCGACAGTGTCGTCGCCCATGTCGCCGCGTCCCAGATGTCGGTGGATGGCTTCCAAGTGACTCAGTGCATCTATAAGGAGCTCACGATCCGTTCGTCTCACAGCGCTCCCGCTTCCGCGAGCACCCGATCGGCCAGGTGAGGGGGCAGGCTCGAATCTGGGAGCAGCTGCACGGGCGCTTCAAGGAGTTCCGACAGCGCCCGCTCCAGACGGGCGAGGTCGAACAGAGTGACATTGGCTGGCGCAGTGACGAGTAGGTCGATATCGGACGATTCTTCATCCTCTCCACGGGCCACGCTGCCGAAAACGCGGACGTTCGTGAAGCCGGCCGCGGCGGCGAGATCGATGACGTCTCGGCGCCTAGCCGCTAGATCGCGGCCTCGCGCTGTGCGTGGGGTGAATTTCAGCAAGCGAGAGACCTCCGGCTGGCTGAGGCCGACTGCACGGGCGATCTCCCGTTGCGAGAACCCGGCTGCTGCCGCGCGCCGGATGGCACCGATGAGTACCCGTCGAGATTCCTGCTGGAGTTCGCGACTCTGGTTGCCGGCTGCCGCAAGTTGTTCTAGGACCGAGTTCGGCACGCGATCACCCCCGATAGGTTAGCCTATCAAAGAGGGCTAGATATGGCGGACCCACATATTGGCGGGCAGGTTCGTCCGAATCTTCGTCGATGAACTGAATTGGGCGCGTCCCGAGATTCGTTTCCGCATGGTGGCCATCGGGTCCGGCAGGAGGTGAACACCGCCAGCGGGAGCGGTGAAGTAGATGTCGCTGACCTCGTGCTTGAGAGCAACAAGAACCGCGTGCCTCGAGGCTTCACGATGAGATCCTTCGCCTGCTCACGGAGCACCCTGTAGGGAGCGGGTAGCGGTCGTTGGTTGTGCTGGAGTCATCTCCGACAGCCCGGCGAGCGACGGTTCAAGTCTGCTGCCGTAGGTGGAAACGCAACCGTGGCTGAAGGCAGGACAGACCCGGCGGCGCCCAGGGGCGTAGTCGGGTGTGATCGCCGTGACGTCGGGAGTGCTCTCGCCCTGGTCTGGGTCCGTCCACCGCCGGTAAGCTGACCAGGGATGCTGTTCACGGTGCTGGGGCCGGTCGGCGTCCACGTCGGCGGACGCCGGATCAGCCTTGCGCACGGGCACGAGCGGACGGCGCTGGCCGTGATTCTCGCGGCGGACGGTGACGTCGTAAGCGCGGACCAGCTCATCGACGCGCTGTGGGGAGCCAGGCCACCCGCCTCGGCGCGAAAGTCGATGCACAGCCACGTCTCCCGGTTGCGGCGCAGCCTGGGCACGTGGCGTGCCGGCGGAGCGGACCGGGTGCTGAGTGTTCCCGGCGGTTACCGCATCGACGCCGATATCGACGCTCGTCAGTTCCTCACCCTGGCGGCTCGCCCGCA
>DATGSB010000109.1:0-2933 GCA_035303045.1 Actinomycetaceae bacterium
CGCAGGCGCCGCAGGAAGCGGTGCGCGCCTCGCGCGTGCGCGAAGGTAGCCACGTCGTCATCATCGGCGGCGGTCCGGGCGGATACGAGGCCGCCCTCGTCGCACGGCAGCTCGGCGCCGCCGTCACGGTGGTCGAGAAGCAGGGCGTCGGCGGGTCGGCCGTGCTCACCGACGTCGTCCCCTCCAAGACCCTCATCGCCACCGCGGAGTGGATGACGGTGACCGAGTCGGCCGCGGAGCTGGGGATCCGCCAGGCGGGTAGCTCCACCGAGAGCCCGCCCGTCGTCGACCTCGCCGTCGTCAACGCCCGCGTGAAGGAGCTGGCCCAGCGACAGTCGGACGACGTGCTGGCCCAGCTCCAACGCGAGGGAATCGACGTCGTGGCGGGCAAGGGCCGGATCGACGCCGAGCTCGGCGCGGACGGCACCCGCGCCGTCTACGTCACTGCGTCGAACGGCGAGGAGCACGTCCTCACCGCCGACGTCGTCCTCATCGCCACCGGCGCCACCCCTCGCGAGCTCCCCGATGCGGCCCCCGACGGCGAGCGCATCCTCACGTGGAAGCAGATGTATGACATCGGGGAGATGCCCGAGCATCTCATCGTCGTCGGATCCGGCGTCACCGGCGCGGAGTTCGCCGGCGCCTACAACGACCTGGGCACCCACGTCACGCTCGTCTCCAGCCGCGAACGGGTGCTGCCGGGGGAGGACCAGGACGCCGCGGAGCTGCTGGAACAGGTTTTCCGCAGGCGCGGCATGACCGTGCTGTCGCGTTCCCGGGCCGCGACGGTCGAGCGCACCGACGCAGGCGTGGCCGTCACGCTCACCGACGGCAGGGTGGTCGAGGGCTCCCACTGCCTCGTCGCCGTCGGCTCCATCCCGAGCACCGAGGGATTGGGGCTGGAGGAGGCCGGGGTCATGCTCAGCCCCTCGGGCCACGTCATGGTCGACCGGGTGTCGCGCACCTCGGCGGTGCGGGTGTATGCCGCCGGAGACTGCACCGGGGAACTCCCGCTTGCCTCCGTCGCCGCCATGCAGGGGCGGTTGGCCATGTGGCACTCGCTGGGCGACGCCGTGGCTCCGTTGGACATCGAGGCGGTGACGGCGAACATCTTCACCTCCCCGGAGATCGCCACCATCGGCGCGTCCGAGGCCGACGTCGAGGCCGGCGACGTTGACGGCGTCGTCTCGACCGTTCCGCTCGCGCGCAACCCGCGGGCCAAGATGTTGGGCATCCACGAGGGCTTCGTCAAGGTCATCGCCGATCGCCACTCGCGCATCATCATCGGCGGGGTCGTCGTCGCGCCACGGGCCAGTGAACTCATCTACCCCCTGGCCGTCGCCGTCGCCCAACGGATCACGGCGGATGAGCTGGCCAACGTGTACACGATCTATCCCTCGCTCAGCGGCTCCATCGGCGAGGCCGCACGCTCGCTGCACAACACCGGTCCCTGACAGGAGAACGATGCGATCCCACGACAGACGTCGCCAGACGGGCGGGGTGCGCGACGGGCGATCAGCCGACGTGTACCGGCGCGGGCCGATGGCCCTGCGCGGCCGATTCATCCCGCAACGCACCTCCGATGAGGTGCTCCTCGAACACACGGAGGACGCCCACTGGCTGCACGAGGATCCCTGGCGGGTCCTGCGCATCCAAAGCGAGTTCGTCGAAGGCTTCGGGGCCCTGGCCGAGGTCGGGCCGGCGATCAGCGTGTTCGGTTCCGCCCGCATCGCCCCGGAGGAACCCGCATACGTCCAGGGGGAGGAGATCGGTCGGCGCCTCGTGCGCGCCGGGTACGCGGTCATCACCGGCGGCGGGCCCGGGATCATGGAGGCCGCCAACAAGGGGGCACACGAGGCGGGCGGGGTTTCCGTCGGGCTAGGCATCGAGCTGCCCTTCGAACAGGGCCTCAACGAATGGGTCGACCTCGGCGTCAACTTCCGCTACTTCTTCGCCCGCAAGACGATGTTCGTCAAGTACTCGCTCGGCTTCATCGTCCTGCCCGGCGGCTTCGGCACCCTCGATGAACTTTTCGAAGCCCTCACCCTCGTGCAGACCGGCAAGGTGCGCGCCTTCCCGATCGTCCTCGTCGGCCGGAGCTACTGGACGCCGCTGCTCGACTGGCTGCGCGACACGATGCTGGCCGCCGGCGCGATCAGCGAAGCCGATCTTGAACTGTGCCAGCTGGCCGACACACCGAAGGAGGCGGTCGACAGGATCAGCTCCCGCCTGTCGGTCATCGCCGCCGAGCGGGAGGCCCAGGAGGCGGCCGCGGAGGAAGTCGGCGAGGACTGACCGCCAAGCGCGACCCGCACGGCCGCACCGCGGTGTGACATAGAATGGGCGAGGAACATGCCGCTACAGCCCGTAACGGCATGACACTTCTATGTGAAACAGGGGTGCAGGATGGCCGCGATGAAGCCGAGGACCGGGGATGGCCCGATGGAGGTCACCAAGGAGGGACGCGGCATTGTCATGCGGGTACCGCTCGAAGGTGGCGGAAGGCTCGTCGTAGAGCTGTCCCCAGCGGAAGCAAGCGAGCTCAGCGAGGCGCTCAGCGCAGTCGGGAACTAGCTTGACCCACGTGTTACCACGCGTCGATCTGCCCGCCGTCGACACCACCCCTGCCTCTCTCAGCGAGGACGGCTGGTGGTGGGACGGCGGGCAGATCGACGCCATCGTCGTCACCCTCGCCCCGGAACCCGAGACCGGTGAGGGTGTCCAGCCGCGGCTCGGCGCCGCCGAAGTGGCCGAACGCTACCGTCTCGATCTCTCCGAGATCGCCCGGCGGGAGAGGCACGAGGGCCGCGCAGGGCACGTGGCGACCGTGCCCCTGCCACCCGCCGCCGGCGCGGACGGCTTCGGCTGGGAATCGCTACCCGCCCGACTCATCCTGTTGGGCGTCGGCGACGGCAGCGTGGCCGATCTGCGCG
>DATGSB010000110.1:0-2133 GCA_035303045.1 Actinomycetaceae bacterium
CACCTTTCCGGCCAGCAGGGCGCGGGCCGGGACGGCGGAGAGCAGGATCTCCACGATCCGCGACTGCTTCTCCTGCACGGTGTTCTGCGCGATCATCGCGCCGGACCCCATGGCGAGCATCATGAAGAGGAAGCCGAAGACGACCGACACGAGGACGCGCAGCCCATCGGAGGTCGTCACGGTGTCCAGCAGCTCCACCTCCGGCTGCACCGAAAGCGCTTGGAGGACGCCGAGCGGCGGGTCGGTCAGCGCGATGACGCGCACGCCCACGGTGGAGTTCGGGTCGGCGACGACGGCGGCGTCCACCTCCTCGGTACGCACGAGTTCCTCGGCGGCAGCGACGTCGTCCACGCTGGTGACGGCGAAGCCGTCAGCCTCGGTCAATTCCCCGGCGACGTCGCCCACGGCGGCGACGGGAGTGTCGGAGCCGCCTCGGTCGGCGAAGAACCCGCCGACGATGATTCCGCCGAGGACGAGGATGAGGGTGACGACGAGGGAGATCACGAACGACTTGCTGCGCACCTGGCTGACGATCTCGCGTTCGGCCACGATGAGCGCCGCCTGCGGGGTGGAAACGGGGGCGCTGCCCCTGGCGTTCGGGGCCGCCTCGGTGGTCGGGGTGACCCCTGCAGTTTCTTTCACGGGCGTGCTCATGCCGTTTCCTCCTCGCTGCGTTCATCGACCACGACGTCCTTGAAGATCTCGCTGAGCGAGGGATGCACGGGGCCGAAGCTGATGACGGTGTCGTGGGCGTGAGCCCGGTCCAGCACGTGCTGGGCGACCTGGTCGCCGCCCTCGAAGACGGCGGATCCGCCGTCCAGATCGACGACGCGGGCCCCGGGCACCTCCCGCACCCAGCCCGCGTCCCCGGCGGTGACGATCTGGTGGCGGCGCACCCCGAAGCGCTCGCGCAGCTGGTGTGCGGTGCCGTCGGCGCGGATGCGGCCGCCGGCGATGATGACGAGCGTGTCGCTCAGCCGTTCGACGAGGTCGAGCTGGTGGGAGGAGAAGAGCACCGGAACCCCGCGCTCGGCGTACTCGGCAAGCACCGTGAGCACGACCTCGACGGCGAGCGGGTCGAGGCCGGAGAACGGCTCATCGAGCACGAGCACCTCGGGATCGTGCACGAGCGCGGCCGCGATCTGCACCCGCTGCTGGTTGCCCAGCGACAGCTCCTCCAAGGTGTCGTCGACCCGCTCGGCGAGCCCAAGCCGGCCGAGGAGGTCGCGTGCGCGGCGGTCGGCGGCCTGGCGGTCGACGCCGTGGAGGCGCGCGAGATACGCCAGCTGCTCCGCGATGCGCATCTTGGGGTAGAGCCCGCGCTCTTCGGGCATGTAGCCGAACGACCGCCGCGCCGCGCCGTCGAGGGGCTGGCCGTTCATGGTCACCGTGCCGGCATGGGGCGCCAACACTCCGAGCATGATGCGCATCGTCGTCGTCTTGCCCGCCCCGTTCCCGCCGACGAAACCGGTGAGCTTGCCGCGTTCCACGGCGAAGCTCACCTGGTCCAGCGCCTGGTGATCGCCGAACCACCGGTCGATGCCCGACACCTGCAACATGCGCTACCTCGCCATTCCTCATCGGGCACCGGGTGCGCCCGTGGTGACATCGACGTTAGGGGCCGCGCACACCCGGCGCGTCCGGCCCGGGGCGGATCTTGTCGCCTCCCTCTCGCGGCGGAGGCGAGCGGTCAATCGGCGCCGACGATGCCGTGGCGGTAGGCGTAGGCCACCGCCTGCACCCGGTCGCGCAGGTGGAGCTTCATGAGCACGTTCGACACGTGCGTCTTCACCGTGGCGCGGCCGATGAAGAGGTCGGCGGCGATCTCGTCGTTGGACATGCCCAGCGCCACGAGCCGCAACACCTCGGTCTCCCGATCGGTGAGCTGGGCGATGGGCGTGCCGGTGGCGGCGTTGAGGGCGGACGGCGCGGGCGGGGTCGCGCTCGCTTCGGCGGCCGCCGCAGTCGGCGGGGACTGCCCGCCCGCCACCGCTCGCTCGATGATCGTGCGGGTGACCTCGGGTGACAGCAGGGCGTCGCCGGCCGCCACCGAGCGGATGGCGTCTGCGAGCTGCTCGGGCCGCGCCGTCTTCAGAAGGAATGCGCTCGCCCCGGCGTGCAGGGCGGCCAGCA
>DATGSB010000111.1:0-3062 GCA_035303045.1 Actinomycetaceae bacterium
CCACCCCTCGAGCACCTCTTCGGTTCCTCCCGGCGGGGCGAGGGCGAACGTCAGCCGATCGCCGACGATGCGCACCTGCGGGTACTCGGCGTCGTCCCCAGCGATGACGGCTCCGCTCAGCGTGACCACGCGGGCGCCCTACGGCTTGAGGAACTTATCGAGCTTCGGCAACTGGCTGGGGTCGAATTCCTCCTGCGGGCCGGCCCCGAACGCGGCGCCCTGCTGGTCGGCGCGTTCCATCGCTGCCTGCTCCTCTCGGGCCCGCTTGGCGGGGTTACCCGAACGTGATTTGCGGCGCTTTTGCTGCGGCTTCTGCCGGCCCCGGGATTTCTTGCCCATCCCCGGCATCTGCCCCATTCCGGGCATGCCGCCCATTCCCGGCATCCCCCCACCCATGCCACGGCCCCCGGAGCGGGCCATAGATTTCATCATCGTCTTCGCCTGCTCGAAGCGCTGCATGAGCTGGTTGATCTCGGTGACGGTGGTACCCGCACCGCGGGCGATGCGCGAGCGGCGGGAGCCGTTGAGGATCTTCGGGTCATCGCGTTCGGCCGGGGTCATCGAGTTGATGATCGCCTCGATCCGATCGATCTCACGCTCGTCGAAGTTCTCCAGCTCTTCGCGCATCTGCCCCATTCCGGGGAGCATGCCGATCATCTTCTTCATCGAGCCCAGTTGGCGCAACTGCTGCATCTGGGTGAGGAAGTCGGCGAGGGTGAACTCGCCGTCCCCGGTGATCTTCTCCTGCAGCGCGGCCGCCTGCTCCTCATCGAAGGCCTTCTCCGCCTGTTCGATGAGGGTGAGGATGTCCCCCATGTCGAGGATCCGCGAGGCCATCCGGTCGGGGTGGAAGCGCTCGAAGTCGGTGAGCTTCTCCCCCGTGGAGGCGAACAGCACCGGCTGGCCGGTGACCGTGCGGATGGAGAGTGCGGCACCACCGCGGGCATCGCCGTCGAGCTTCGAGAGCACGACCCCGGTGAAGCCGACGCCGTCACGGAAGGCGGCGGCGGTGTTGGCGGCGTCCTGCCCGATCATCGCGTCGACGACGAAGAGGGTCTCGTCCGGTTCGACGGCGTCACGGATGTTCGCGGCCTGGGTCATCATCTCCTCGTCCACACCCGTGCGGCCGGCGGTGTCGACGATGACGACGTCGTAGAACTTCTCCCGGGCCTGCTCCACCCCGGAGCGCGCGACGAGCACGGGGTCGCCGACTCCGTTGCCCGGTTCGGGCGCCCACACGGCAACCCCAGCCTGCTCCCCGACGATCTGGAGCTGGGTGACGGCGTTCGGGCGCTGCAGGTCCGCGGCGATGAGCAGCGGGGTGTGGCCCTGTTCGCGCAGGTGCCGGCCGAGTTTCCCGGCGAGGGTGGTTTTACCCGCACCCTGGAGCCCCGCGAGCATGATCACCGTGGGGGGGCGTTTGGCGAGGTTGAGTTCGCGGGATTCCCCGCCGAGGATCTCGATGAGTTCCTCGTTGACGATCTTGACGATCTGTTGGCCCGGTTGCAGCGCCTTCGACAGGTCGGTCGCCTTCGCCTTTTCGCGTACCGCACTCGTGAACGCGCGGACGGCGGGGACGGCGACGTCCGCGTCGAGCAGTGCGCGGCGGACCTCGGAAATGGTGGCGTTGATGTCGGCGTCAGTCAGCCGCCCCTTGCCCCGGAGGGATTTCAGGGAGGCGGTGAGCCGATCAGAGAGGCTGGCGAACACGAATGGTCCTTAATTTCAGTAGGTACATCTAGGCACAGGATAACGAATCCGGCCCGGTCAACTCAGCAGGTCAACTCAAGAGGTCAACTCAACAGGGCATCGACGAAGTCTTCGGGGTTGAAGGGGGCGAGGTCGTCCGGGCCCTCACCGAGGCCGACGAACTTCACGGGCATCCCCAGTTCCCGCTGCACCGCGATGACGATCCCGCCCTTAGCGGTGCCGTCCAACTTGGTGAGGACGATCCCGGAGACGTCGGCCGCTTCGGCGAACACTTGGGCCTGGCGCATCCCGTTCTGCCCCGTCGTCGCGTCGAGCACGAGGAGCGCCTCGGAGATCGGCGCCTGCCGGGAGGCGACGCGCTTGACCTTGCCGAGTTCGTCCATGAGGCCGGCCTTGTTCTGCAGGCGGCCGGCGGTGTCGATGATGACGACGTCGGCGCCGTCCTCCCGGCCCGTCTTCACCGCGTCGAAGGCGACCGCGGCCGGGTCTGCTCCTTCGCGGTCGGAGCGGACGACCGGCACGCCCACCCGCTGGCCCCAGGTCTGCAGCTGCTCGGCGGCGGCGGCGCGGAAAGTATCGGCGGCCCCGAGGACGACGTCCTTATCCTCGGCGACGAGCAGCTGGGCGAGCTTGCCTGCGGTGGTGGTTTTGCCGGTGCCGTTGACGCCGACCATCATGATCGTCGCCGGGAGGGGCTCGCCGTCGTCGCCCAGGACCGGTGAGGCCTTGAGCCGGCGGTCCATGTCCGGGCCGACGAGGTCGAGGAGGATCGTGCGCAGTTCCGCGCGCACCTGCTCCATGTTCGAGGCACCGCTCACCCGGACCTGGGTGCGGAGCCGATCGAGGAGTTCATCGGTGGGTTCGGATCCGACATCGGCCACGAGGAGGGTTTCCTCGATCTCCTCCCAGTCCTCCTCCGAGAGCGAATCGCGGGAAAGCACCGAAAGCAGCGCGGCCCCCAGCGAGCCCGACTTCGCCAGTCGCGAGCGGAGGCGCACCATCCGGCTCGCCGCGGGCTCAGGCGTTTCCAGCGCCGGCGCGGCGGCCTCCGCCGTCTCCACGTCGGTGGTGTCCACCCCGTCAATATCAACGGTGTCGGTGGCCGGCGTCTTCTCGAGTTCGTCGGTGAGGTCCTCCGCCGTCTCGGTCTCAGCGGTCGCGGTTCCGCCCCCCGCTGGCGGCACCTGGCCGGGGGTCTCCTGCGGGGGCTGCTCGCGGCGTTTACGGCTCGGGCGGAGGAAGAACGCGCCGGCCCCGATGACGATGGCGGCGATGAGGACGATGAGAAGAATCTGGCCTGTATCCATAGCGCCTCCAATTGTGCCGCAATTTATCTGTCGCTGCAGACCCCC
>DATGSB010000112.1:0-3626 GCA_035303045.1 Actinomycetaceae bacterium
CGGGCCGGCATGATGTCGCCGATGATCGTCTGAGACAGCGTCATGAGCGCGCCCATGCCCAAGCCCTGCAGGGCGCGTGCGCCCACGAGCCACCAGAAGCTCATTGCCATGCCGGCGAGCACGGCACCGAGCATGAAGATCACGAGTCCGGCGATGTAGAACACGCGCCGGCCATAGAGGTCGGAGAGCTTGCCGACGACCGGCACAACCACGGCGGACAGCAGCATGGCGGCGGTGGCAAGCCAGCTGTAGTGCTCGATGCCGCCGAGTTCGGCGACGATGACCGGCATCGCCGGCGCCACGATGGTCTGGCTGATCGTTGCCACGAGCATGCCGAGCAGGAGGCCGATGAAGACCATCCGCGCCTCGGGGGTGAGCCCGCCACGAGTGGTGGGCGAGACGACGTCGGCGGGCTTGGTCATTCCGGGAGGCACTTCCGTTTCTGCTTTGGGACTCAGGCCGCGCGGCAGCCCAAGCGGGCGCGCCTCGGTGAGGACTCCCAGAGGATAAACAAAAACTGCATACGCTGCAAAGTTTCACCTCATGCATGTTTATCGGGTTATGCTCGTTTCCATGGCTTCAACCGCGTCCACCTCGACCTCGGCAGCGCCGACCGGCGCGTCGACCGAGGGATTGCGGGAGCGGAAGAAGCGCGCCACGCGCCGGGCCCTCCAGATGGCGGGGCTCACGCTCACCGCTGACCGCGGCCTCGACAACGTGACCGTCGAGGAGATCGCGGCCGAGGCGGGGGTGTCGCCTCGCACCCTCTTCAACTACTTCACAAGCAAGGAAGACGTCCTCGTCGGCGGCGACCCCGATGTCGCCCACACGCTCGCGCGAGCGCTCCTGGCCAGGCCCGCCGACGAGACGCCGATTGAGGCGCTCAAGGCGGTCATCACCCGCCATCTGCGCGAGACCGCCGAGGACGAGCACATGTGGCGGGTGCGCATGGCGGTGGTGGAGGCAAATCCGTCTCTCGTGCCCGCACTCATGGGCGCCTCGGCCGCGCTCAATCGCGAACTCACGGCCGCGATCGCGCAACGCATCGGGGTGGATGCCGAGGCGGATCCCTACCCGGCTCTCGTCGTCAACGTCGCCGTCGCGGCGATGCGCACGATGATGCAGCATCACTCTCGCGCGGGAGCGACCCAGCCTCGCGACGAGCTCGTCGCCGAAGGCTTCGAGGCGGTCATGCGCGGGCTTCCCCCGCCTCGGGCACGCTAGAGGTTCGGCGCAGGCGAGGTCTGCCGCGCGCCGTGGCGCCGGTGATAGCGGTAGCCGATAAACGTGACGATGAGCAGCGCGAGAGCGGTGGCCGCCGACAGCCAGCCGAATCCGCCCAGTGAGAGCTCCGCCACGCTGCGCCGGCTAGGCAGCAGGGTCGCGGATTGCGCGCCTCCGGCAGCCAGCATGATGATCGGGCCGGCCGCGGCGATCGCCGCACCGACACCCGTCGACACCCACAGCCAGCCGCCCGGGCCTCGGCGCCGCAGCGCCGAGATGCCGATAACGAGAACCGGCGCGAGCATCGCTAGCGCCCAGCAACCACCCGCCGCGCGGGCCAACCGCTCGCCGTCCAGGGTGACGATGGCATAGAGGATCGGGGCGAGGCAGACCAGGGCAAAGATGCTGGCGACGAGGAGGCCGAGCCGCACCTCCGTGCGGCGGTTGCGGCCGGCTTCTTCTACTTGCGCGTCGATCCCCACGGTTCCCCTCTCGTCGCGACCCGATGGCCTAAGTCAGGCTGCGTCGCGGGCGCACCTGAATCCGATGTGGCTCATGCTTGTGTCGGGCGTCTGCGGGGAACGGGCGGCCGGGCGGAAGCGCAAGCAATACTGGGGAGAGCACAGGAACGAACCACCCTTGAGAACATGATGCACGGCAGCGGGGCTCTCAGCAGTGGGTTGCGTCAGCAGATTCTCTCGATCCCCGGCATCGGCCGCGCCGAGGGCGGGCACGATATGCCGCGGGTGGTAGCGATCCGACGTCCACTCCCACACGTTGCCGATCATGTCGTAGAGGTCGTACCCGTTCGCCGGGTATGAGCCGACGGGTGCGGTGCCGCCGACGCCGAGATTGCGGTAGGGAAAGTCTCCGAGCCAGGTGTTCGCCTGGGCGACACCCCCCGGATACGGCTCCTCCCCCCAGGCGAAGGGGGAACCGCTCGCCCCGCCGAGCGCGGCGTACTCGTGTTCTGCCTCGGTGAGCAGCCGCGCCCCGGCCCACGTTGCGTAGGCGGTGGCGTCTTCCAGGGCGACGTGGACGACGGGATGGCGTGCCTGCCCCTCCACCGTGGAGCCGGGCCCGACGGGCTGGCGCCAATTGGCGCCAGGTTGCCATCGCCACCAGGCCCGCCAGTCCCGAAGATCCACCGGGCCCGCCGTGGGGGTGAACACCATCGATCCGGGCGCGAGATCGGACGGGTCGAGCCCGGGAAAGTCTGCGGGGTCGAGGGGGCGCTCAGCCACCGTGACGTACCCGGTGTCGGCGACGAACCGGGCGTACTCATCGTTGGTCACCGGAAAGCGGTCGACCCAATATGGCTGCACCGTGCGCTCGTGAACGGGACCTTCATCCGGGTAGAAGTTGGTGGAGCCCATCTCGAACGTGCCGCCCTCGATACGCACCATGTCCCGTGCGTGGCCCATGACCGTCACCTTGCCTCATGCGTCCGCGCTTCGGAGCCACCTGTCGGACTCGAACCGACGACCGTCCGCTTACAAGGCGGGTGCTCTACCAACTGAGCTAAGGTGGCGCGGCCGCTGGGCGGCCCGATCGGGAGTGTATCCGTCCCGGGCATCCATCCCCTAGCGGCCGTGGTGACCCCTAGGAGTTCGCCGCGGCGATGGCTTCGGCGAGAGCGCCCGGGGTCGCCCAGTCGACGAATTCCTCTCCGTCGAGCAGGATCGTCGGGGTGGCGGTGACGCCGTCGCTGCGGGCCTGTCCCGTGGCGGCCAGCACCCAGTCCTTGAAGTTGTCCCCGCCGAAGCGGTCGGTCACCTCGGAGTCCAGGCCGATGCTGCGGCCGGCCTCGGCGATCTGGGAGTTGGTGAGGTCGACGCCGCCGCCGGGCCCCTGGGCCTCGAACAGCGCGACGTGGAAGTCGAGGAGGCGGTCGGGAGCGAGCTCGGCGACGACGGCGGTCGCCTGAGCGCCGCGGGTGGAGAAGCCCGTGTAGTCACTCGACCGATCGAGGAAGCTCACGGGGTGGATGTTCGCGGTGAGCTCGCCGGCCTCGACCAGCTCGGTGACGTCCTGGCCGTTGACCATTTCGAACTGGGCGCAGTACGGGCACAGGTAGTCGACGTAGATGTCGAGTTCGGGCGCGCCCTCGTTGACCGTGCCCGCCCCTTGCGCCCCCACGGTGATCGCGCCGGATTCGGTGGCTCCGGCCGGGGCCTCACCGACGTCCTCCAAGGGCTTCGTGCCCGAGCCGGCGACGATGGCGTAGATCGCCAATCCCACGAGGACGACGAAGACGATGACGCCACCGATGAGCAGCATCCGGTTGCGCTTCTCGCGCCGTGCCTGGGCCTCGCGCAGCTGGCGCGCCTTTTCGCGGGCCGCCTCGCGTCGCTCCTGCTTGGTCGGTGTTGTCGGTTGGGACCTCGACATCGCCTTCTCCT
>DATGSB010000113.1:0-3634 GCA_035303045.1 Actinomycetaceae bacterium
GATCTCGAGGAGCTCCCGGATGCCCTCGAGCATCGGGCGCTTGCGCCGCTCGACGAGCCCGTCGGTGTACAGCACGACGACGTCGCCGGGGTAGCACGTCACCGACGCCACCTGCCGGGGCTGCCCGCCGAAGCCGATGAGCGCTCCGTTGGCCTCGTCCAACAGGGTCGCGCGTCCCTCGCTGAGCAGCATCGGCGGCAGGTGCCCGGCCCGGCTGTAGGTGAGCTGCCAGGCGCCGCCGTCGCGAGAGCTGAGGTTGGCGTACAGGCAGGAGGCCGGCCGGTCGATGGCCACTCCGGCCACGGTGCGGTCGACCCGCTCGAGGACGGTCGCGGGATCTTGGAACTCCATGGCGTAGGCCCTCACGATCGAGCGCAGCTGCCCCATCGCGGCCGCAGCTTCGATGTCGTGGCCCACGACGTCACCGACGACGATCCCGATGCCGTTCTCGGTGACGTTGAGCACGTCGTACCAGTCACCTCCCACCTGCGCGTGGTCGGCGTTGGGGGCGTAGTACGTCCACACGTCCAGCTCGGCGACCGAGCTTTGGGTGGGCAGCATCGCGCGCTGCAGGATCTCCGCCAGCCGGTGCTCGCGCTCGTAGAACTGGGTGTTGTCCATCGCCATGCCGATGCGGCGGGTGACGAGCTCGAGGATGGTTCCGACCTCTTCCACGCCGCCGACGCCGAGCCCGGGCAGCTCATTCAAGACCCCGGCGGCCGGCGGCGCAGCGCTTTGGCGCCCCGGTTGATCAGGGGACTGCGAGGCTTGAGCCTGGACGGCGGAGAGCTGGTCCGGGTCATCGCGGGGGACGACGACGAGCAGCCCGAAAACCATCTGCCGCCCAGCGATCGGCAGCACCCATACGGGCCCGGGCGGCGCCTCCTCCTTGAGGCGGGCGAGCAGTTCAGCGGTGAGGGTCGAGGGGTCGTACTCGACGTTGCGGTCGAGGATGACGCTCGACGAGGTCCGCCTCGCCATGACGTCGCCGACGGGGTCAGGCACGTCGGGCCAGTCGCGCCGCAACCGCCGTACGTTGCGCTGGCCCACGCCAGGTTCGGACATGCTCACCACGGGCGACAGGCCGTTGCGATCCTGATAACAGCGCGCCCAGGCGACGAGTTCGTCGGCGAGCAGCGCGTTGATCTCACTCAACGGACGGGTGATGTCGGAGTCGGCGAGGATGACCGACACCTGGGAGACGACGCGCAGCCCCAGGCGGGCCCGTTCCTCGATGCGCCGGCGTTCCTTGGCGAGTTCGGCCGAGGCGAGTTCCCGCTCGGCTTCGCGCACGGTGACGAGGTACCGCTGAGGGGGTGTGGCGGGCCCCAGGGCGCTGACGCTGACCGTGGCGGTCACGGCGCGGGAGCGAGAGTCGACGGCGGTGGCGTCCGCTGCGTGACCCGCGCGCGAGGCCTCGCGCCAGACCTCCGGACCGACGGCGGCGAGGATCCGTTCGGTGCCCCACTCTTGGGCGGCCGCGTTGGCCCACGCCACACCGGCTTCGCCGTCCGGCCCGTGGCCCACGATGAGGGCCGGGTCAGGCAGCGCAGCAAGGAGTTCGCGGGCGTCGAGCTCGGCCGTGCCGAGTGCCGGGGCATCAACCCGCTGGCCGCCGTGAGAAGAATTCACCAAAACCACCCCCGATCGTCTAGCGTTCCATACGATGCAGGTTGGTCGACGCACTTTGTTGGCCGTGGCGCGCGATCGTGTGCGCAGACAGGGGGCAATTGCGATGGCATCAACTCAGGTTCCGCCTGGCAATGGAGGGCACTCGGTGCAAGAGCAGGGGTCCACTCATCTGATGCTGACCAGTGGGCGCACTCGCCTGGTGTTGGCAGGAGAGGTCGACGTCAGCCTTTCATCCGAGCTCACCGACGCTGTGGAAGCGGCCGAGCGAGCCAGAAACCCGGTGGAGATCGACGCGCGGCACGTGACGTTCATGGACTCCTCCGGCGTTGCGCTACTCGCACGGCTGGCGCACCGCACACCCTCGCCCTTGACGATGATCAAGCCTCCCGACGTCGTGCGTTTCCTGCTCGAGGTCACCCACATCGGCGACGTCATCACCGTTGTCGATGAGGATCCGGGTTTCCCGGAGGACGAGCCCCCGACCGACCCGGATGACCTCATCGCCTGACGGGCGCGACGCTCAGCGCATCTTCTTGCCGGCCGAACCCAGCTGCTGGCAGGCCTCCACAATGCGCTGCGCCATGGCCTCTTCGGCCTTCGCGCCCCACGAGCGGGGGTCGTAGACCTTCTTCGACCCGACGTCGCCGTCCACCTTGAGCACCCCGTCGTAGTTGCGCAACATGTGGTCGGCCACGGGGCGCGTGAAGGCGTACTGGGTGTCAGTGTCGATGTTCATCTTGATGACACCGAAGTCCACCGCCATGGCGATCTCTTCTTCCGAGGAGCCGGACCCGCCGTGGAAGACGAGGTCGAAGGGCTTGTCCTGGCCGACCTCCTTACCGACGGCCTCCTGGATCTCGCCGAGGAGCTCCGGGCGCAGCTTGACGATGCCGGGCTTGTACACGCCGTGGACGTTGCCGAACGTCAGGGCGGTGATGTAGCGGCCCTTCTCGCCCATGCCCAAGGCGCGCACGATCGCCAGGCCGTCCTCGACGGTGGTGTAGAGCTTTTCGTTGATCTCGTTGGACACACCGTCTTCCTCGCCGCCGACGACGCCGACTTCGATCTCCAGAATCGTGCGGGCCTCCTGGGACTTCGCGAGGAGCTCTTCGGCGATGCGCATGTTCTCATCGACCGGCACGGCGGAACCGTCCCACATGTGGGACTGGAAGATCGGCTCGCGCCCGGCGGCGACCTCAGCTGCCGAGATGTCCAGGAGGGGACGCACCCACGTGTCGAGATTGGGCTTGTCGCAGTGGTCGGTGTGCAGCGCGATCGTGACCGGGTAGTTCTTCGCGACCTCGCGGGCGAAGGCGGCCATGGCGAGCGAGCCGGCCACCTGATCCTTGACGGAGGGGCCCGAGGCGTAGGCGGAACCGCCCACCGATACCTGGATGATGCCGTCGCTTTCCGCTTCGGCGAAGCCGCGCAGCGCCGCGTTGAGGGTCTGCGACGAGGTGACGTTGATAGCCGGGTATGCGAATTTCCCCGCCTTGGCCCGGTCGATCATCTCGTTGTAGATCTCGGGGGTTGCAATCGGCACGGTGGCCTCCACTATCTCTCGGTGCGTGACAGGTGTGGGACGCCGGTCATTGTCTCACGTCGCGCTGCACGCCACCTGTCGCCGAAGTGGGCGCTCCGGCGTGCTGCAGCGCCCAGGAGTGCATGGCAATGGCGGCGGCGGCTCCGACGTTCATCGAGCGGGTCGAGCCGTACTGGGTGATGTGCAGGATCGCCGCGCACGCCGCGCGGGCCTCGGGGCTCAGGCCACGCGACTCCTGCCCGAAGAGCAGCAGCGCGTCGCGGGGCATGGCGAAGCCTTCGATCGGCACGGAACCCGGCACCTTGTCGATGCCGAGCACGGGCAGCTCCCGCTGCACGCTCCACGCCACCAGGTCATCGATGCTGGCGTGGTGGTGGAGGTGTTGGTAGCGGTCGGTGACCATCGCGCCGCGGCGGTTCCAGCGTCGTCTGCCCACGATGTGCACCCCGGCCACGGCGT
>DATGSB010000114.1:0-2417 GCA_035303045.1 Actinomycetaceae bacterium
CCCGGAGCCAAGCCCGCCGTGGCCGGGAGGCCTCTTCGCGTAAGTAAAGGAGGAGGAATCCGCCGCAGGCGGATTCCGGGGGACATGAAGCGAAGAGGCCTCCCGGCCGCGGCGGGGCCCGTCAGCCCACCGCGTCAGCGATCACAAGGCATCGCCCCGAAGCACCACGGCGTTCCAAAACCCCGGGAACAAGCAAATCCCCCACGCAAAGTCATGCCGCACCGCGCCATATCCGCGCAACCCGGACCAGTTAGAATGGTCGTCTTGTCCCAAACCCCCTGATTCCATGACTCTCGCCGCCAAATTCGAGATCGAATACCTGCAATACCTCGGACCCGACGGCAAAACCGTCGGCGAGCTCCCCGAGGCGTTCCGGGATCCGAAGAAACTCGTTCCCCTCTTCAAGCAGATGCTCTTCGTGCGCACCTTCGACAGCAAGTCGATCAAGCTCCAGCGCACCGGCAAGCTCGGCACCTACGCCGCCAGCCTCGGCCACGAAGCCGCCCACGTCGGCATCGGCGCCTCCATGCGCGAAGACGACGTCTTCGCCCCCAGCTACCGCGAATACGGCGCCCAGTTCATGCGCGGCGTCCAGCCCCGCGAAGTCCTCCTCTACTGGGGCGGCGACGAACGCGGCAACGACTTCCAGGGACCAAAGAACGACTACCCCTGGAGCGTGCCCATCTCCACCCAGTGCCTGATGGCCGCCGGCGCCGCGCTGTCGTTCAAGCTGCGCAAGCAGGACCGCGTCGCCGTGGCCTGCTGCGGTGACGGCGGCTCGTCCAAGACCGACTTCTACGCCGCGCTCAACTCCGCCGGCGCCTACAAGGCCCCGCTGGTGCTGTGCGTGATCAACAACGGCTGGGCCATCTCCGTGCCCCGCCACGCCCAGACCGGCGCCGAGACCCTGGCCCAGAAGGGCATCGCCGGCGGCCTGCACTGCCTGCAGGTGGACGGCAACGACCTGATCGCCGTGCTCGAGGGCATGCGCCGCGCCGTGGAGCGCGCCCGCAGCGGCGAAGGCGGCACCGTCATCGAAATGATGACCTACCGCCTGCACGACCACACCACCGCCGACGACGCCACCCGCTACCGGGACGAGGCCGAGGTCAAGGACGGCTGGACCCGTGAACCGATGATCCGCTTGCGCAAGCACCTCACCGACGCCGGCGTGTGGAGCGAGGACGAGGAGAAGGCCTGGATCGCCGAGTGCGAACAGAAGGTGGACGTGGAGATCGACGCCTACCTCAACACCCCCGTACAGCCCGTGGAAGCCATGTTCGACTACCTCTACGCCAACCCGCCCGCCGAGCTGCTGGAGCAGCGCGAAGCAGCGATCGCACGGGAGGGCCGGGCATGAGCGCCACCGAAGCCAAGCCGATCACCCTGATCGAGGCCCTGACCCAGGCCATGGCCTACGAGATGCGCAACGACGAGCGCGTCGTGGTGCTGGGCGAGGACGTGGGCGTCAACGGCGGCGTGTTCCGCGCCACCGCCGGCCTGCACGCGCAGTTCGGCTCCGACCGCGTCATCGATACCCCGCTGGACGAGACCACCATCGCCGGCCTGACCGTGGGCATGGCCAGCCAGGGCATGCGCCCGATCGCCGAGGCCCAGTTCGACGGCTTCGTCTACCCGATGGTCGACTTCATCGTCAGCCACGCCGCGCGCATGCGCTACCGCACCCGCGGGCGGCTGGAATGCCCGATGGTACTGCGCGTGCCGTGGGGCGGCGGCATCCGCGCCCCCGAGCACCACAGCGAGGCCAACGAAGCCATCTTCACCAACGTGCCGGGCCTGCGCGTGGTGATGCCGTCCTCGCCGCAGCGCGCCTACGGCATGCTGCTGGCGTCGATCCGCGAGCCGGATCCGGTGATCTTCTTCGAGCCCAAGCGCATCTACCGCCAGTACAAGGAGATGGTGCCCGACGACGGCGAAGAGCTGCCGCTGGACGTGTGCTACGTGCTGCGCGACGGCACCGACGTGACCCTGGTGACCTGGGGCGCGCAGGTGAAGGAGGCGCTGGAAGCCGCCGACAAACTCGCCGCCGAGGGCATCAGCGCCGAGGTGATCGACGTGGCCACCCTGCGCCCCCTGGACTTCGACACCATCGCCGAATCGGTCAGCCGCACCGGCCGCTGCGTGATCGTGCAGGAAGCCCCCAAGACCGCCGGATTCGGCGCCGAGATCGCCGCCCGCCTGGCCGAGGAATCGATGTACGACCTGGTGGCCCCGGTCGAGCGCGTCACCGGGCCGGACACGCACATCCCGCTGTTCCGGCTCGAGATGAAGTTCCTGCCCAGCGTCGACCGCGTGGTCGAGGCGGCCAAACGCGCCATGCAGCACGGCTGATCACCCCGATCCCCCGGGATCCCCGACTTCAACGGCGGGCCGCGGCCCGCCCCATGGAAACCGAC
>DATGSB010000115.1:0-10641 GCA_035303045.1 Actinomycetaceae bacterium
GACGGCCGCCGGCGGGGTCGGCGTGCTCCCCGGAGGACGCCTTCCGCTGGAGGACGCCTTCGCCTGGTCGCGGTTCGCCCGCTCGGCGCTGCACACCAACGACATCGACTTCAGGATGCGCCACTCCTCGGCGGAGGAGGCGAGCTTCCTCGCCCGCCGTGTGGCCGGAGCCGGGCTCGGGGTCACCTACACCGACCTTGAACACGCCCCCCACGTGCTGCTCGTCGCGCTGGAACCCGAGGAGGAGTGCGGCACCGCCTTCCTGCGTCTGCGCAAGGGGATGCTGGCCGGCCGGGTCGCCGTCACCACGCTGGCACCGATGACGACGCGCGGATCGACCAAGCTGCGCGCCACTGTGGTGGCGACCATCCCCGGCCGGGAGGCCGCCGCCTTGGAGCGGGTCCCCACCGACCACGCGGAGCTGGCGGAGGCCCTCGCGCAGCCCGGGGCGATCATCCTCGTCGGCGAGCGTGCCGGAGCACAGCCGGGCACCCTCAGCGCAGCCGAGGCGCTCGCCGAGCGCACCGGCGCCCGTCTGGCCTGGATTCCCCGCCGCGCGGGGGAGCGCGCCGCCGTGGAGGCGGGGCTGCTGCCGGGCTTGCTGCCCGGTGCCCGCCGGGTGGCCGACGCGCAATCGCGTGCCGACCTCGCGGCGCAGTGGGCGGTGGATCAGTTCCCCTCGACCGAGGGCCGCGACCTCGCAGGCATCCTCACGGCCGTGCGCGACGGCGAACTGGGCGGCCTTCTCGTCGGCGGCGTCGACCCGCTCGACGCGCCGGACCCGCAACTCGTGCGTGACGCCCTCGCCGCGGCAGGCTTTGTCGTGCAGCTGGAGGTGCGGCGCTCGGAGATCACCGATCACGCCGACATCGTGCTGCCCGTGGCCCCGCCGGTGGAGAAGGGGGGCACCTTCATCAACTGGGAGGGGCGCCACCGCCCGTTCGGCCAGGTGCTGGCGAGCCGGGCGCTAGCCGACCGCACCGTGCTGGACGCCCTCGCCCGCGAGATGGGCACCGCGCTTGGCACGGCCACGCTCGATGAGGTCCACGAGCAGCTCGCCGAGCTCGCCGACTGGCGGCCCGAAACCGAGGCCCCGATGGCGCAGGCCGTCGCGGCCGAAGCGCCCCAGCCGGGCGCCGGACAGGCCGTGCTGGCCACCTGGAAGATGATGATCGACGACGGGCGCTGCCTCGACGGCGAACCTCACCTGGCGGGCACCGCCCACCGGCCCGTGGTGCGCATGTCGCCGCAATCCGCCTCCGCGATCGGGGCTGCCGATGGCAGCCAGGTCAGCGTGCGGGGGCCGCGGGGCGCCATCACGCTGCCGCTCGCGCTCACGTCGATGCCCGATGGCGTGGTGTGGCTGCCGCAGCACTCGCCCGGCTCACACGTCAACGACATGCTCGGCGCGGGCGCCGGCGCACTCGTCGACCTGGAGGTCGCTCGATAATGCACATTCCCATGGCGTTAGCCGACACGGGCGCCGCCCAGGCGGCCGACTTCAGCAACGACGTCTGGTGGATCTGGCTCATCAAGGCAGCCGGCATCCTCGTCATGCTGCTGACGTTCGTCATCATCGCGATCTGGGCCGAACGCCGCGTGCTGGGCCGCATGCAGACCCGCCCGGGCCCAAACGTCCACGGCCCCTTCGGCCTCCTGCAGTCGACCGCCGACGCGATCAAGCTGCTGCTCAAAGAGGACATCAACGTCAAGGGCGTCGACAAGTTCGGCTACCTGTTGGCGCCGTTCATCGCGGCGATGACGGCATTCCTCATCTACGCCGTCATTCCCTTCGGCCCCGAGGTGTCGATCTTCGGGATCGTCACCCCGCTGCAGCTCACCGACATGTCGGTGGCGGTGTTGTACATCCTCGCGGTCACGGCGCTGGGCGTCTACGGGATCGTGCTCGGCGGCTGGTCGTCGAACTCGCCCTACCCCCTGCTGGGCGCCGTGCGCTCCTCCGCGCAGGTGATCTCCTACGAGCTCGCGATGACGCTCGCGCTCGCCAGCGTCTTCCTCCTGTCGGGCACCGCCTCGACATCCCAGATCGTCAACGCCCAGACCGACCTGTGGTGGGCGATCGTGCTCGCACCGGCCTTCATCATCTACCTCATCTCGATGGTGGGCGAGGTCAACCGCCTGCCCTTCGACCTGCCGGAGGCCGAGGGAGAACTCGTTGCCGGGCACATGGTCGAGTACTCCTCGATGAAGTTCGCGTGGTTCTTCCTCGCCGAGTACGTCAACATGCTCAACGTTTCCGCGGTCGCGGCCACGTTGTTCCTCGGTGGCTGGCGCGCGCCCTGGCCGCTGTCGGCCATCAACGACGGCATGTTCAACGAGGGCTGGTGGCCCTTGCTGTGGATGATCGCCAAGATCTGGCTGGTCATGTTCTTCATGTTCTGGCTGCGCGCCACGCTCGTGCGATTCCGCTACGACCAGTTCATGAACCTGGGCTGGAAGGTTCTCATCCCCATCGGGCTGGCCTGGCTGGTCGCGGTGGCGATCATCCAGGGCCTCCTCCAGTTCGCCGATGTCGACCTGCGCACCCTGTTCTTCGGGTTGGCCGCCGTCTTCATCGTCGTCCTGCTCCTCACCCTGGTGTGGCCGCAGAAGAAGGACGACGAGGCCACCGACGTCGCCCGCGCGGGGACGGCCGAAGGCGGCCCCGACGTCCAGGTTCCCTCCGAGGAGTTCGACGCCTTCGCCGGCGGCTTCCCGGTGCCACCCATGCCCGGCCAGCAACTGCCGCCCTCCCCGCGACGGCTACGTCGCGAACAGACCGCATCCCTCCAAGCACGGGAGGCCTCCGATGAGTGATCGTCACGACGACTCGGCCCACGACCCCACCCCCGACGGCGCGAGCAGCCGCGACCTCGGCAAGCGCGGCCAGCGCAGCGCCGACGTCGGCCGCCACGAGCCGATGGTGTTCGCCCCCGATAAGAAGGGCCCGCTGGGCGAACTACTCGCCCCCGTCGCAGGCTTCGGCGTCACGTTCGCATCGATGTTCCGACCGACCGTCACCGAGCAGTACCCCTTCGAGAAGGTGCCCACCGCGCCGCGCTACCACGGCCGCCACCAGCTCAACCGGTACGCCGACGGCCTGGAGAAGTGCATTGGCTGCGAGCTGTGCGCGTGGGCCTGCCCGGCGGATGCGATCTACGTCGAGGGCGGCGACAACACGCCTGAGGAGCGCTTCGCACCGGGGGAGCGGTACGGCCGGGTGTACCAGATCAACTACTTGCGCTGCATCTTCTGCGCGCTGTGCATCGAGGCATGCCCGACGCGAGCGCTGACGATGACCAACGAGTACGAGATGGCCGGCCCCACCCGCGAGGGCATGATCTACGAGAAGCAAGACCTGCTGGCCCCGATGGACGAGGGCATGCTCGCCCCGCCGCACCCCATGGTCGAAGGCACTGACGACGACGACTACTACCTCGGCGCCATCGACGGCCCCACCCAAGCTCAGGTCGACTGGGTGCGCGAGCGCCGCCCGGATGATCCAACCCTCGCCACGGTGCGCACCGTCGAAGAGAAGGGGGCAGGCGCCCGATGATGAACCTCGCACCGATGGCCCTGGCCGAAACCGGGGTCACCTCGACTGGCGAGGCGGTGTTCTTCTGGGTCTTGGCGCCGGTGATGGTGCTGGCCGCCCTGGGACTCCTCTTCGCCCGACGCGCGGTCTACGCGGCCGTGTCCGTCGTCTTCGTCATGGTCTGCCTGGCCGCGCTGTACGTCGCGCTGGAGGCTCCCTTCCTCGGGGTCGCCCAGATCATCGTCTACACCGGCGCGATCATGATGCTCTTCCTCTTCGTGCTCATGCTCGTCGGGGTCGACGCCGCGGATTCGCTCGTCGAAACGATCCGCTACCAGCGGTGGATCGCCGTCCTCGCCGGCCTCGGCCTGCTCGCCATCGTCGCCGCGGTCGTGCTGCGCGCGACGATGCCGACCCCCGTCGGCTTGTCGCACCTGCCCGACTCCAACCCGGTGCACGTGGCCCGCGTCCTGTTCGGCGACCACATCCTCACGATGCAGATGGCCGGGATCATGCTCGTCACCGCCGCGGTGGGCGCGGTCGTGCTCACCCGAGCCGAGCGCCTCAAGCCCCGCCGCACGCAGCGGGAAGTCGCCGATGAGCGGATGGCCGCCTTCGCCGCCGGCCACGGCCGGGTCACCGGCCTCCCGGAGCCCGGCGTCTACGCCCGGCACAACGCCGCCGATGTCGCCGCCATCGGCGCCGACGGCCGGCCGATCGACGCCTCCGTGCCGCGGGTACTGCGCATTCGCGGCCAGCAGCGATCGATCGAATCGGTTAGCCCCGAAATCGTGCGCGCGCCGGCGGATGACCCGCTGCACCCAACGCCGGGCCAAGGCCAGCCGCAGATCGGGCAGTCGGGACAGGCCGGCATGCCGGGCCTGGAACAGCCCCCCGGCCTCGAAGAGCCCCGTGACGGGGAGGAAGAGCGATGAGCCTCGTCAACTACCTGGTGCTCTCCGGCATCCTGTTCTCGATCGGCACGATGGCGGTGTTGCTGCGTCGCAACGCGATCATCGCGCTCATGGGCGTGGAGCTCATGCTCAACGCCGCCAACCTCGCACTCGTGACCTTCGCCCGCTGGCACGGCGGCGTCGAGGGCCAGGTGTTTGCCTTCTTCGTCATGATCGTGGCGGCCGCAGAGGTCGTCATCGGCTTGGCGATCGTCGTGTCCATCTTCCGATCCCGCAGGTCCGCGTCGCTTGACGACGTCAACCTGCTGAAGAACTGACGGGGGTAGGAGTGCTCGCAACAGTGCTCGCAGCACCGGCTGCCACCGCACCGCTCGAAGGCGCGCTTCCGGCCGCCACCGGCGCCGCATCCTACGGCTGGCTACTCATCGCGCTGCCGATGCTCGGTGCGGCCATCCTGCTACTGGCCGGCAAGGCCAGCAACAGCTGGGGCCACTGGCTCGGGGTGCTCGCTTCGGCCGGCTCGTTCGTCGTCGGGGCGGCCATCCTGTTTCAGATGCTCGGCGCCGACGACACCGACCGGGTGTGGCACCTCCACCTCTTCGACTGGTTGCCGGTCGGGGACCTCAACGTGGCCGCGGGCCTGCAATTCGACCCGCTCTCGCTGACCTTCGTCATGCTCATCACGTTCGTCGGCACCCTCATCCACATCTACTCGGTCGCCTACATGGCAACCGACACCGACCGGCGCAGGTTCTTCGCTTACCTCAACCTGTTCATCGCGGCCATGCTCATCCTTGTGCTGGCCGACTCCTACGTGCTGCTGTTCCTCGGCTGGGAGGGCGTCGGGCTCGCCTCCTACCTCCTCATCGGATTCTGGAATCAGCGCACCGAGTACGCCGTGGCCGCCAAGAAGGCCTTCGTCATGAACCGGGTGGGCGACGTCGCGCTCCTGATCGCGATGATGATGATGTTCGCCTCCGTCGGCGCCGTCGACTTCGCCGGCGTATTTGCCGGCGTCAGCGATCCGAACTCGGCGCCGTCGACCCTCGTGATCACGATCATCGGTCTGCTCCTCCTGCTGGGCGCCACCGGCAAGTCCGCACAGTTCCCGCTGCAGGCCTGGCTCGGGGACGCGATGGCCGGGCCGACCCCGGTCTCGGCCCTCATCCACGCGGCGACGATGGTCACCGCCGGTGTCTACCTCGTCGTGCGCTCGGCGCCGATCTTCGATGCCGCGCCCACCGCCCAACTGGTGGTCGTCATCGTCGGCGCGATCACGCTGCTCTTCGGCGCGATCGTCGGCTCGGCGAAGGATGACATCAAGAAGGTTCTCGCAGCCTCCACGATGTCCCAGATCGGATACATGATGCTGGCCGCAGGCCTCGGCCCGATCGGTTACGTCTTCGCCATCTTCCACCTCCTCACCCATGGCTTCTTCAAGGCCGGGATGTTCCTCGGTGCGGGCTCGGTCATGCACGCGATGGACGACGAGGTGGACATGCGCCGCTTCGGCGGCCTGGGTAAACACATGAAGATCACCTGGCTCACCTTCGCGGCCGGGTGGGTGGCGATCCTCGGGCTGCCGCCGTTCTCGGGGTACTTCAGCAAGGACCCGATCATCGAAGCCGCCTTTGTCGGCGACGGCTGGCGCCCCTGGGTCTTCGGCGGCGTCGCCCTGCTGGGCGCCGGGCTCACCGCCTTCTACATGTCGCGCCTCTTCTTCATGACCTTCCACGGCGACCAGCGATGGGCGTCACGCAGCGACGGCACACCGCAACGCCCGCAGGAGTCCCCGGCGCTCATGACCGTGCCGATGATCATCCTCGCCGTCGGTTCGGTGGCGCTGGGTGGGCTGCTGGCGATGGGCGGTGCCTTCTCCAGCTGGCTCGCCCCCGTCGTGGGCGACACGCCCCATCACGATCCGGTGCTGCCCATCGGGGTCATCATCGGTGTCAACCTCGCGCTCGTCCTGCTCGGGATCTTCCTGGCCTGGCGCCAGTACGCGGCCTCCGCGGTGCCCGTCGAAGCGCCCACCGGCTCCGCGCTCACTCGCGCGGCCCGCCGCGACCTGTATCAGGACGCCATCAATGAAGGAGTCTTCATGCGCCCCGGGCAGTACCTCACCCGCGCGCTCGTCTACAGCGATAGTGCGGTCGTGGACGGCGCCGTCATGGGCATCGCCCGAGGCACCTCAGGCACCGGAAGCGTGCTGCGGCGCCTGCAGAACGGCTACGTCCGTTCCTACGCCGCGATCATGCTCGTCGGTATCGTCGCCGCCCTTGTCGTCGTCCTCGCCTCGCGCGGTTAAGGGGAGGTCGCACAGATGAACTCCTTCGTGGATCTCCCCTGGCTGAGCCTGCTCATGGTGCTCAGCGCGCTCGGCGGCCTCCTCGTGTGGCTCCTGCCGGGGCTGCGCCGCGTGGCCCGGCCCTTCGGGATCGTCGTCTCGCTGCTCGTGCTCGCCGGCTTTGTGGCCATGGCGACCGGCTTCGACATGTCGGCAGCCGGCGAACAACAGTTCGTCGAACAGGCCGCATGGATTCCCCAGCTGGGCGTGAGCTACGCCGTCAGCGTCAACGGGCTGGGCCTCGTCATGGTTGGGTTGGCCGTGTTCCTCGTGCCCCTGGCGCTGCTCGCCGGCTGGCGCGAACAGGAAGTCGTGCCCGAGGGCGCCGACGTGGCACGCCGCCAGGCCGGCTTCGTCGCGCTCGTCCTCGTGCTCGAGGCACTGATGATCGCCGTCTTCGCCGCGCGCGACGTCTTCCTGTTCTACGTCGTGTTCGAAGCGATGCTCGTACCGGTCTACTTCCTCATCGGTAGCTACGGCGGGATGCGCCGCCGGTATGCGGCCATGAAGTTCCTCATCTACTCCCTGGCCTCCGGCCTCATCATGCTCGTCGGCGTCATCGCCCTGGGAATCCTGGGCCCCGGCGGGGAGCAGGGCTACCTCATCGACACGCTCGCAGGCGCCGACCTCGGGCTCACGGCGGAGCGGTGGATCTTCATCTCCTTCTTCATCGCCTTCGCCGTCAAGGCACCGATGTGGCCCGTGCACACGTGGCTACCGGACGCCGCGGAGCAGGGCTCCCCGGGCACCTCGGCGCTGCTGGTCAGCGTGCTCGACAAGGTGGGCACCTTCGGCATGATCGCGCTGTGCCTGCCGCTGTTCCCCGAGGCCTCGCGGTGGGCCGCGCCGGTCATCATCGTGCTGGCGGTCATCTCCGTCATCTACGGCGCGCTGTTGGCCCTGGGCCAGCGCGACATCATGCGCCTCATCGCCTTCACCTCGGTGTCGCACTTCGGTGTCATGGTCGTGGGCATCTTCGTGCGCGACGAGGTCGCGCTCAGTGGCGCGATGCTCTACATGGTGGCCCACGGCGTCTCCACGGCCGCCCTGTTCTTCGCGGCCGGGTTCCTCACCCAGCGCGGCGGCACCCAACAGATCGCGGAGTTCTCCGGCATGCAACGGGTGACCCCCGTGCTGGCCGGCACCTTCCTCGTCGCCGGCCTGGCCACGCTGGCCCTGCCGGGGCTGTCGGGGTTCCTGCCCGAGTACCTCGTGTTCCTCGGCGCCTTCCGCGTCAACATCTGGGCCGGCGTCGTCATCGTGTTCGCCTCGATCATCGCCGCCCTGTACATCCTGCTGCCCTACCAGCGGATGTTCACCGGCCCGCGCGAGGAGCGGCTGAGCACGCTGCCCGATCTCGGCGGCCGGGAGCGAACGGTCATGGGCGTCCTCATCGCGGCCATGCTGTTCCTCGGCTTCGTGCCGGCACCGGTGCTCGACGCGGTGCGCCCCATCGCCGAGGAGGCGGCCATCAGCCAACCGAGCACGCTGGGCGCCGACGACTCGGCCCAAGGGGTGCCGGGCGACGGTGACGAGGCGGCGAAGAGCCAAGCAATGGAGGGGAGCGGCACAGTGAGTGCTGCAACGACGGCTGAGGGGAGCGCGAAGTGACCTTCGTGGCACCGACGATCCAGTGGGCGGCTCTCACGCCAGTCATCATTGTCATGGGCGCCGGCCTCCTCGGCGTCCTCGCCGCAGCGTTCGTACCGCGCCGCTCCCGGCGCGCGGTACAGGTCACCATCGCGCTGCTCGCCGCGGCCGGCGCGCTCGTGGCGGTGGCATGGCGCTGGACGGTTGTCGCGGCCGACGGGCCGCAGCAGATCGTCGGCTCCTCCCTCATCGAGGACGGTCCCGCGTTGGCGGCCCAGGCGACGATCGCCCTCGCGGCCCTCATCGGACTCTTCGTCATCGCCGACCGCTCCGAATGGGGCGAAGACGCGTTCGCCGCGCAGGCGGCCACTCGACCGGGGAGCCCCGAGGAAGCCGATGCCGCCCGGGCCGGCCTGGCCCAGACCGAGGTCTTCCCCCTCGTGCTGTTCTCCGTGGGCGGCATGCTGCTGTTCCCCGGCGCCGGCGACCTCGTCATGCTCTTCGTCGCCCTCGAGGTGCTCTCGCTCCCGCTGTACCTGTTGTCGGCGATGGCGCGCCGCCGCCGGTTGCTTTCCCAGGAAGCCGGGATGAAGTACTTCGTTCTCGGTGCCTTCGGCTCCGCATTCCTCCTCATGGGCGCGGCGCTGCTGTACGGCTACTCCGGATCGGTCAACTTCGCGGACCTGGCCACCGCCGTGCCCAGCACGGTGGGGATGGACGGGCTGCTGCTCGCCGGTTCCCTCATGGTCATCAGCGGGCTGTTGTTCAAGATCGGCGCAGTCCCGTTCCACGCGTGGACCCCCGACGTCTACCAGGGCGCCCCGACCCCGATCACGGGGTTCATGGCCGCGGCCACCAAGGTCGCCGCCGTCGCGGCGCTCCTGCGCTTCTTCTACGTCGTGGTGCCCGGCCTGGGCTGGGACCTCACCCCGGTCATGTGGGGCATCGCGATCGTCACGATGCTCGTCGGAACCGTCGTGGCGATCGTGCAGAGCGACATCAAGCGCATGCTCGCCTACTCCTCGATCGCACACGCCGGTTTCATTCTCATCGGCGTCATCTCGTGGGAAGAGGCGGGCATCTCCGCCGTGCTGTTCTACCTGCTCACCTACGCCCTGGCTACCCTGGGCGCCTTCGCCGTCGTCACGCTCGTGCGTGAGCGCGACAGCGAGGGTACGGTCACCGCCGAGGCCAACCACCTCTCGCAGTGGGCGGGCCTGGGACGGCGCAGCCCGGCGGTCGCCGTGGCCATGACGATCTTCCTGCTGTCGTTCGCGGGCATCCCGCTGACGGCGGGGTTCATCGGCAAGTTCGTCGTCTTCGCCGCCGGCGTGCAGGCCGGGGGCACCGTGCTGGTCGTGCTGGCCATCCTCGCCTCCGCAGCCTCTGCCGTGTTCTACGTTCGCGTCATTGTCCTCATGTTCTTCACCGAACCCGACGGTGAGAAGACGGCGGTCGTCACCTCCGAGGGGCTCACGGGCATCGCCGTCACCCTGTGCGCGGCCGGCACCATCGCTCTCGGCGTCGTGCCGGGCCCGGTGCTCGACCTCCTCGCCGAGGCGGCCGTGTTCCTGCCGTGAAGCCGTCGTCAGCCGGCAGCGCGATGCTGCCCTTGGGGGATGAGGACCTCATCGCGCGGCTCCAACCGCGCATGGCTGAGGTCGAGGAGTGCCTGCTGTCCGCCGTCAGTGGCACCGATGAACTCGTCGACGCCCCGGCGGCCCACCTCGCGCGAGCCGGCGGCAAGCGGCTGCGCCCAGCACTCACCCTGCTCACCGCCGAGCTGGGCACGGCGAGCCCGCGCGTGGTGGACGCCGCGGTCGCGGTCGAGCTCACGCATCTGGCGACCCTCTACCACGACGACGTCATGGACTCCGCTGACATGCGCCGCGGGGCCCAGGCGGTCCACGAGGTGTGGGGCAACACGGTCGCGATCCTCACCGGCGACCTGCTGCTGGCCCGCGCCTCCCGCGTGGTGGCGGGCCTGGGCCCCGAAGCGGTGCTGATCCAGGCAGAAACCTTCGAGCGGCTGTGCCTCGGGCAGCTGCACGAGACGCTCGGCCCCCGCGAGGGGCAGGACCCCATCGCTCATTACCTGCAGGTGCTCGCGGACAAAACGGGCTCGCTCATCGCCGCGGCGGCTCGGTACGGCGTGATGTTCTCCGGTGGCGATGAGGCGACGGCGGCAACGTTGGAGCGCTACGGCGAGAAGGTCGGGGTCGCGTTCCAACTGGCCGATGACGTCATCGACCTCG
>DATGSB010000116.1:0-5540 GCA_035303045.1 Actinomycetaceae bacterium
CGGCGCCCCGGCCCTGTCGGTGCCGCTGCACCGCGCCGAGGTCGACGGCGTCGAGCTGCCGATCGGCGTTCAGCTCGGGGGCGTCCGGCTCGGCCAGGAGGCGCAGCTGCTGGCCCTGGCCGCCCAGCTGGAGGAGGCCGACCCGTGGCCCCATCCCACGGGTGGCCACCTCGCCTGAGGCCGGAGAAGTGAGTGTCACGCCCTCTGGGAGCGCTACCATGACCGCCCAGGTCCGGCGGGACTGTCAATGACGCCGTTGCGGCGGAAAGGGAGATGGGCGTGGCCAAGTACGTATACCGCTTCAACGAGGGCAGCAAGGAGCAGAGGGACCTCCTCGGCGGCAAGGGGGCCAACCTTGCCGAGATGAGGAAGCTCGGGCTGCCCGTTCCGCCGGGGTTCACCATCACCACCGAAGCCTGCCGCGCCTACATGAACGACGGGCGCCTGCCCGCCGAGCTTCGCGTCGAGGTCACGCGCGCGGTGCGCCAGGTCGAGGACGTCCTGCAGCGCAACTTCGGCGACGTCCACGAGCCCCTGCTCGTTTCCGTGCGCTCGGGAGCGAAGTTCTCCATGCCCGGGATGATGGAGACAATCCTCAACGTCGGCCTCAACGACGCCTCCGTGCAGGGGCTCACCGAGTTCACCGGCGATGAGCGCTTCGCATGGGACTCCTACCGCCGCCTCATCCAGATGTTCGGCAAGACGGTGCTCGACATCGACGGCGATCTCTTCGCCGAGGCGCTGGATGAGCTCAAGGCGCGCCGCGGGATCGCCGAGGACCCAGACCTGGACGCCGAGGACCTCAAGGGGCTCGTCGACACCTACAAGGCGATCGTGCGGGAGCACGCCGGACGCGACTTCCCGCAGCACCCGCGCGAGCAGCTCGACATGGCCATCGAGGCCGTGTTCAGTTCGTGGAACACCCCCCGGGCGATGCTGTACCGGCGCCAGGAGGGCATCGCCCACGATCTGGGAACCGCCGTCAACGTCCAGGCCATGGTGTTCGGCAACCTCGGGCCCACCTCGGGCACCGGGGTGTGCTTCACCCGCGACCCGGCCACCGGGCACGCCGGCATGTACGGCGACTACCTGCCCAACGCCCAGGGGGAGGACGTGGTGGCGGGCATCCGTAACACCATCCCCGTCGCCGACCTCGCCGAACTGGACCGCGCCTCCTACACCGAGCTGCGCCAGGCGATGCGGCGGCTGGAAACGCACTACCGCGACCTGTGCGACATCGAGTTCACCATCGAGGAGGGCAAGCTGTGGCTCCTGCAGACCCGGGTGGGCAAGCGCACCGCAGCGGCCGCGTTCCGGGTCGCCACCCAACTGGTCGATGAAGACCTCATCACGATGGACGAGGCGCTGGCCCGAGTGTCGGGAGGCCAGCTCGCCAAGCTGCTTTTCCCGCAGTTCGACGCCGACGCGCCGCGCCAGCTGCTCACCACCGCGATGGGTGCCTCGCCCGGGGCGGCCGTCGGGGAGGTCGTCTTCGACAACGCCTCCGCCGTGCGGCGCGCCGCGGAGGGCACCGACGTCATCCTCGTGCGCCGCGAGACCAACCCCGATGATCTGCAGGGGATGATGGTCGCGGTCGGCATCCTCACCTCCCGTGGTGGCAAAACCTCCCACGCCGCCGTCGTCGCACGCGGCATGGGCACCTGCGCGGTCGTGGGGGCCGATGAGCTCGACGTCGACGTCGCGAGCCAGGAGATCCGCGTCAACGGCCACACCGTGCGGGCAGGCGACGTCGTCGCGATCGACGGCTCCACCGGCGAGGTGTTCCTCGGCGCGGTTCCCGTCGTCGATTCCCCGGCGATGACCTACATCGCCGACGGCCTCGAGGCCGGCCTGGCGGCCGCGCCCGATGACGACACCCGCGAGCTCGTCACCGCCATCGACCGCATCCTGCGCCACGCCGACGCCGTGCGCCGCCTCAAGGTGCGGGCCAACGCCGACACGGCGCAGGACGCCCGCCACGCCCGCGACCGCGGGGCGGAGGGCATCGGGTTGGTGCGCACCGAGCACATGTTCCTGGGCGAGCGCCGCGAGCTCATCGAACGCGTCATCCTTGCCGACGACGAGGCGGACCGCGCCGCGGCCCTCGAGGCGCTGCTCGAGCCCCAGCGCGAGGACATCCTCGGGGTGCTGCGGGAGATGGACGGCATGCCGACAACCATCCGCCTCATCGACCCGCCGCTGCACGAGTTCCTGCCCGACCTGGCCGACCTCGCCGTCGAGGTGGCCCTCGCCCGCGAACGCGGCGAGGCCGACCCGCACCGGGAGCGGCTGCTCGAGGCCGTGCGCCGCATGCACGAGATGAACCCGATGCTCGGCCTGCGCGGGGTGCGCCTCGGCCTCGTCGTGCCCGGGCTGTTCGCCCTGCAGATCCGCGCCATCGCCCAGGCCACCGCCGAGTTGCGCGCCGCGGGGGGAAACCCGCGCCCAGAGATCATGGTTCCGCTCGTGGGATCCGTGCGCGAGCTGCAGCTCGTCCGCCAGGAGGCGGAAGGCATCCTCGCCGAGGAGGCCGCGGCCGCCGGCGTCGCCCTCGACATCGCCATCGGCTGCATGATCGAGCTCCCGCGTGCCGCCCTCACCGCGCACCGCATCGCGCGCCAGGCCGACTTCTTCTCCTTCGGCACCAACGATCTCACCCAGACGACGTGGGGCTTCTCCCGCGACGACGTCGAGGGGTCGTTCTTCTCCCACTACCTCGCCAACGGCGTCTTGCGCGTCTCGCCCTTCGACACCCTCGACGGCGAAGGCGTCGGCGGGCTCGTGCGTGCCGGCGTCGAGGGCGCGCGGGCGACGAAGCCCGGGATGTCGCTGGGGGTGTGCGGCGAGCACGGCGGCGACCCGGAATCCATCCACTTCTTCCACCACGTCGGCCTCGACTACGTGTCGTGCTCGCCCTACCGGGTGCCGGTCGCCCGGCTGGAGGCAGGCCGCGCGGCGGTGACGGCGCTCGTCGACGACTCGGCCTAATCACTCCGGCCGGCGTCGCCCGGCGGCGAGCCCACACACCCCCGTTGCATGGGTTGAGCGGAATAGACTCAACTTTGAGTTGTTGGCATGTGTAGACACGGTGCTGACGGCGGTCGGCGCATGGCGATAACGAGTGGAGGTCGTGATGGACAAACTGACAACCAAGTCGCAGGAGGCGATCGCAGCCGCCCTGCGCGCAGCAAGCCAGGGGGGCCACCCGCAACTGGAGCCCACCCACCTACTAGCGGCGCTCACGCAGGACTCCGCAGGTATCGCCAGCGGCCTCCTCAACGCCGTCGGCGCCAACCGCGACGCCATTCGCCAGCGTGCCGAGGCGGCCAACGCGACCCTGCCCTCGACGAGCGGGGCCTCGGTGGCCCAGCCCTCCGCCTCGCGGGGCATGATGGCCGTCATCAACCGCGCCGGGGAGGAAGCCACGGCGCTGGGCGACGAATACGTCTCCACCGAGCACCTCCTCATCGCGCTCGCCGCCGACGCCGGTAGCGCCGGGGAGATCCTGCGCAGCGCAGGGGCGGAACGCGACGCCCTCGAGGCCGCCCTGCCCCAGGTGCGCGGTAACACGCGAGTGACCAGCCCCGACCCAGAGGGCACCTACCAGGCCCTGGAGAAGTACGGCCAGGACCTCACGGCCGCGGCCCGCGACGGCAAGATCGACCCGGTCATCGGCCGTGACGCCGAGATCCGCCGCGTCGTCCAGGTGCTGTCGCGGCGCACCAAGAACAACCCGGTGCTCATCGGCGAACCCGGGGTGGGTAAGACGGCGGTCGTCGAGGGCCTGGCCCAGCGCGTCGTCGACGGCGACGTGCCGGCCTCTCTGCGCGACAAGCGCCTCATCGCCCTCGACATGGGCGCCATGCTCGCCGGCGCGAAGTACCGCGGGGAGTTCGAGGAGCGGCTCAAGGCCGTGCTCGACGAGATCAAGGCCTCCGACGGGGAGGTCATCACCTTCATCGACGAGCTGCACACGGTCGTGGGTGCCGGCGCCAGCGAGGGCGCGATGGACGCGGGCAACATGCTCAAGCCCATGCTGGCCCGCGGCGAGCTGCGCATGGTGGGCGCCACCACGCTGGACGAATACCGCGAACACATCGAGAAGGACCCCGCCCTCGAGCGACGCTTCCAGCAGGTCTTCGTCGGCGAACCCTCGGTGGAGGACACGGTGGCGATCCTGCGAGGCATCGCCCCCAAGTACGAGGCGCACCACCAGGTGACGATCTCCGACGGCGCGCTCGTGGCTGCGGCCACCCTGTCGGACCGCTTCATCAGCGGGCGACAGCTCCCCGACAAGGCGATCGACCTCGTCGACGAGGCCGCCTCGCGGCTGCGCATGGAGCTGGACTCCTCCCCCGTGGAGGTCGACAGCCTGCGCCGGCAGGTCGACCGACTCCTCATGGAGGAGGCCTACCTCAGCGAGTCCAGTGAGGCGGACGACGACGCCGCGGCCGACCGCCTCGAGCGGTTGCGCGCCGAGCTCGCCGACCGCCGCGAGGAACTCGCCGCGCTCACGGCCCGCTGGGAGGCCGAGAAGGCCGGCCACAACCGCATCGGTGACCTCAAGGCCCGCCTCGACACCCTGCGCACCGAGGCCGAACAGCTGCAACGCTCCGGGGAACTGGAGGCGGCCTCCAAGCTGCTCTACGGCGATATTCCGGCCGTGGAGAAGGAGATCGCCGAGGCCGAGGCGGCCGAGGCCAGCGGCGGCGGGGACGCCGAACCGATGATCGCCGAGCAGGTCGGCCCCGACGAGATCGCCCAGGTGATCTCGGCATGGACCGGCATCCCGGCCGGGCGCATGCTGCAGGGCGAAACCGAGAAGCTGCTGCGCATGGAGGAGGTCATCGGCAACCGGCTCATCGGCCAACGCCGCGCCGTCAACGCCGTCTCCGACGCCGTGCGGCGCTCGCGCGCGGGGGTGGCCGACCCCGACCGGCCCACCGGCTCGTTCATGTTCCTCGGCCCCACCGGCGTGGGAAAGACCGAGCTGGCGAAGTCGTTGGCCGACTTCCTCTTCGACGACGAACGCGCGCTTGTGCGCATCGACATGTCGGAGTACTCGGAGAAGCACTCCGTGGCACGCCTCGTCGGCGCGCCGCCCGGCTACGTCGGCTACGAGGAGGGTGGGCAGCTCACCGAGGCCGTGCGCCGCCGCCCTTACAGCGTCATCCTGCTCGACGAGGTGGAGAAGGCCCACCCCGAGGTCTTCGACATCCTGCTGCAGGTGCTCGACGACGGGCGGCTCACCGACGGCCAGGGCCGCACGGTGGACTTCCGCAACACGATCCTCGTGCTCACGTCGAACCTCGGCTCCCAGTTCCTCGTCGACCAAACAATGGGGGAGGCGGAGAAGACCGAGGCCGTCATGTCGGTCGTGCGCCAGTCGTTCAAGCCGGAGTTCCTCAACCGGCTCGACGAGATCGTCGTCTTCGACGCGCTGTCGGTCAGCGAGATCGAAGAGATCGTTCAGCTGCAGGTCGCGGCCCTGGCTCGACGGCTCGCCGAACGCCGCATCTCCCTCGAGGTGAGCCCGGCCG
>DATGSB010000117.1:0-2329 GCA_035303045.1 Actinomycetaceae bacterium
TCCGTCGACGAGGCCCTGGGCAACTATTGCTCCCGAATCGATGTCGTCCTGCACGCAGACGGTTCCGTCTCCGTGTCCGACGACGGGCGCGGGATCCCGGTGGATGTCGAGCCCAAGTCCGGCCTCTCCGGCGTCGAGCTCGTCATGACCAAGCTCCACGCGGGTGGCAAGTTCGGCTCCGGTTCTTACAACGCCTCCGGCGGGCTCCACGGTGTCGGCGCGTCCGTGGTCAACGCACTCTCGTCCCGTCTCGACATCGAGGTCGACCGTCAGGGCCACACCCACGCGCTCAGCTTCCGTCGCGGAATCGCCGGCCATTTCGCCGACGAGGGACCCGACGCCGAGTTCACCCCGGACTCCGGCCTGAAGCAGGTGTGTAAGGTCGCCAAGAAGACCACCGGCACCCGCATCCGCTTCTGGCCCGACAACCAGATCTTCCTCAAGGAAGCCGACATCGCGCGTGAGTCCCTGGTGGACCGGGCACGCCAGACCGCTTTCCTCATCCCCGGGCTCACCATCGCCCTGCGCGACGAGCGCACCGAGGGCGACCCCCACTACGAGGAGGAGTTCCGCTTCGACGGCGGGATCGGCGAGTTCTGCACCTACCTGGCCACCGATGAGGCCGTCAGTGACGTGCTACGTGTCCAGGGCAGCGGCACGTTCAACGAGACCGTTCCGGTGCTGGACGAGGACGGGCACATGGTGCCCACCGACGTCGAGCGCCGCCTCGAGGTCGACATCGCCTTGCGCTGGGGCAGCGGCTACGACACCACCGTGCGTTCCTTCGTCAACGTGATCGCCACGCCCAAGGGCGGTACCCACCACACCGGGTTCGAACGCGCCCTGGTGCGGGTGATCAACGACCAACTGCGGGCTAGCAAGCTCCTCAAGAACAGCGACGACCCCGTCACCAAGGACGACACCCAGGAGGGCCTGACCGCGGTCGTGACCGTGCGCCTTCCCGAACCGCAGTTCGAGGGTCAGACCAAGGAAATTCTCGGTACTTCCGCCGCGACGCGCATCGTCTCCCAGATCATGGGCTCGCACCTCAAGGAATGGCTGGCCTCCACCAAGCGCGCGGACAAGGCCAAGGCACGCAACGTGCTGGAAAAGGTCGTGGGCGCGGCCAAGGCCCGCCTGGCCGCCCGTCAGCAGCGTGAGACCCAGCGCCGTAAGAACGCCCTGGAGAGCTCGGCGCTCCCGGCCAAACTCGTGGACTGCCGCAGCGAGGGCCTGGAGCACAGCGAGCTCTTCATCGTCGAGGGGGACTCCGCTCTAGGTACCGCCAAGCTGGCGCGCGATTCGGAGTTCCAGGCGTTGCTGCCGATCCGCGGCAAGATCCTCAACGTGCAGAAGTCGTCCGTGGCGGACATGCTCAAGAACGCCGAGTGCGCCGCCATCCTGCAGGTGATCGGCGCCGGTTCCGGGCGCACCTTCGACATCGACGCCGCGCGCTACGGCCGCATCATCCTCATGGCCGACGCCGACGTCGACGGCGCCCACATCCGGTGCCTGCTGCTCACCCTCATCTACCGCTACATGCGTCCCATGCTGGAGGCCGGGCGGGTCTACGCGGCCGTGCCGCCGCTGCACCGCATCGAGCTCACCAACATCAAGCGCAAGCGGGGCGCCAAGAAGGAAGACCGCTACATCTACACCTACTCCGACGCCGAGCTGCAGCGCACTCTGCTCGACCTCGAGAAGCGCGGCATCTCCTGGAAGGAACCGGTTCAGCGGTACAAGGGCCTGGGTGAGATGGACGCCGATCAGCTCGCCGAGACCACCATGGACCCGAGCCACCGTACGCTGCGCCGGATCCAGGTCGAGCAGGCCGAGGAGGCCGCGTCGGTGTTCAACCTGCTCATGGGCAACGAGGTGGCCCCGCGCCGCCGGTTCATCCAGGACGGCGCGCAAGACCTCGATGCCGCGCGCATCGACACCTGAGGGACCGAGACCACGAGGGACCGGGGCCGGCGGCGGTGGCCGTAACACCCTGATCCCCAGGGGATCGCGGCCACCGTTGCTGCTGCATGGGCACGGGTCAGGCGCGGGGAGGATCCCACACACCGTCCGACAACAGCCGCTCGATCGCAGTGCGGTAGGGGGCCGGGTCCATGCCGCGTTCCTTCACCCACGTTTCGTCGTAGTAGCTGTGCTGGTAACGCTCGCCGCCGTCACAGATGAGCGTGACCACACTGCCCTTACGCCCCTCGCGGAGCATGCGGGCGATCAGGTGCCACACACCCCACAGGTTCGTTCCGGTCGAGCCGCCCGCCGACAGCCCCGTACGGTCGTGAAGGTCCCGCATGGCCGCGATGCTGGCGGCGTC
>DATGSB010000118.1:0-2452 GCA_035303045.1 Actinomycetaceae bacterium
AACCGCGAGCGCCAGCCGACCAGGGCGAGCGCCGACGAACGAACCAGCGGAGTCTTAGGCCAACCGCTCCCGCAACCACTGAATATCGGCCGCCTGATCGCCGCGTGCCAGTTGCCCGGCCACGGCACGCGGCCTACCGACGGTCGATGAAAAACTCACGCAGCAGCGCCGCGTTTTCGGCTTCCCGCACTCCGCCGACGACTTCGATGCGGTGGTTGAGGCGGGCGTCTCGCACGACGTCACGGATCGATCCGCAGGCACCCGTCTTCGGGTCCCACGCCCCGAGCACGATCCGCGAAACGCGCGCGAGTACGGCTGCGCCGGCACACATTGTGCACGGCTCGAGCGTGACGACGAGGGTGCAGCCGGTCAGCCGCACGCTGCCGAGAACCCGGCCGGCCTCGCGCATTGCGAGGATCTCGGCGTGCGCCGTCGGGTCGGAATCGCGTTCGCAGCGGTTGCTCGCGGCCGCAATCGCCTCGCCTTCGGGCGTGACGATGACCGCGCCGACCGGGACCTCCCCGGCGGTAGCGGCGCCCCGGGCCTGCGCCAGGGCCACGTCCATGGCCGCCGTCCACTCACGACTATGCACCCCACCATCCTGCCCGCATCCGCGTGGGGCAGGTAGCTTCCTACCTATGCGCCTGCTCGTCGCCGATCACCCCCTCATCGCCCACAAGCTCACCGTGCTGCGCGATGAGCGCACCGACTCGGTCACCTTTCGCAACCTCGTCGACGAGCTCGTCACGCTCCTGGCCTACGAGGCGACCCGCGACGTCCGCGTCGAACCGCACGAGATCACCACGCCCGTCGCGCCCACCGTCGGCAGCCGCCTCACCGCCCCGCGCCCGCTCGTCGTGCCCATCCTGCGCGCGGGGCTCGGGATGCTCAGCGGCATGACTCGCCTCCTGCCCACCGCCGAGGTCGGATTCCTGGGCCTGCAACGCGACGAACAGACCCTCGACGCGATCACCTACGCCCAGCGTCTACCTCAGGACCTCACGGGGCGCCAATGCTTCGTGCTCGATCCCATGCTGGCCACCGGCAACACGCTCGCGGCGAGTATCGACTACCTCCTCGACCGCCGGGCCCGCGACGTCGTGTGCATCTGCCTCGTCGCCGCGCCCGAGGGGTTGCGAACCGTCGAGGAGGCGGTGGGGCAGCGGGCCGAGGTCACGATCGTCACGGCAAGCGTGGACGACGGACTGGACGATCGCGCCTACATCGTGCCCGGGTTGGGTGATGCCGGGGATCGGCTCTACGGCGTCGTCTGATCGCCCGCCGTCCGAACCCGCCAACCGGCCCTAGCGCCGGGCCGCACCCCGCCAGCCGACCGTCGTCTACGGGCGCCCGAGGCACACGTGGGCGGAATCTCGCCCACACCTAGTGACAGATGTGACTCACGAGATTAATGTTGCCTATGTTGTCTGCTCGCAAGTGGGCAGATCGAGCCGGGCGGGCTGCGGGTCCCCGGCACGACCATGGGGAGTGCAGTGGCCAGATCACACCGAGCGCGGTCCGTCGCGCCGACGTCGCGACGCCTCGTACGACGCTCGGCGACGGTCGTGGGGGCGATCGCCCTGGCGTCCTCGGTTCTCGCCAACGCCGCGCTCCCCGCCACGGGCATGCCGGCCTGGCTGCGCTTCCCTCTTGAGGCCACCGGCATGGCGGGCCACGACTCCGATGCCACGACCCTGAGCAGCGACGACCTCGCGATCAAGGTCCCACGCGACCAGGTGTTCGCCGCCGTCCAGGTGCGCCAGACGACCCAGTTCCTCGACGACGCGACCACCAAGTCCGAGATCGAAGCCTTCGCCACCGATGACGACGAGAACGCCGAAGCGTTGAGCAAGGCCGCGGGCGACGTGCCGGCACTGCGCGAGCACGCAGCCGCGGAAGAGACGGGTGAGGCGGACGTCCGCGCTGGCGGGCCCGAGACCGCTGGGCCGCCACTCGGGGACCGCAACGACGAGGGCGAGGCCCCGATCGTGGCACCCAGCGACGAGCGGCCGTCGCAGCCGGCAGCCCCGGCCCCCGAGGACGACGACGCGGCGTCGGTCGGGGATGACCAGCGCGACGAAGAAGACCCCGCGCCCGAGCCGACGACAGAGGCCCCGGCCACTGAGGCTCCGCGCGACGAGGAAGACGAGGACGACGCAGCCGACTCCACTCCGGAACCGGAAGAGTCGGCGAGCGAGCCTCCGGTGGAGACGACGCCCCCACCGACGACCGCACCACCGACGACACCGCCACCCACGACGGCGCCCCCGACAACGCCTCCGCCGACCACGGCACCGCCGACGACACCGCCACCCACCACGCCCCCACCGACGACGCCTCCGCCTACAACTCCGCCCCCGACCACGCCTCCCCCGACGACCCCTCCACCTACGACCCCTCCTCCGACAACACCACCCCCCACGACCCCGCCGCCGACGAACCCCAGCGAGCT
>DATGSB010000119.1:0-3798 GCA_035303045.1 Actinomycetaceae bacterium
ACCGCCCCGATGATCCTGCGTGTAGGCACCCATTCCTCCTCGTCGGACTAAAGCCTAATGCCCGTCCCTCCGCTGCCGAGACAGGGCGGTAGCGTGAGGCCGGTGACCGAGCAGCAGCGAACCGTAGCCGACGTCGATGAGGACGAACTCATCGGTGCCTTCGCCAATCTGCTGCCCCACGGCCGCCGCACGCTAGTACCGAGCGGGGATGACGCCGCGGTCGTGGCCGCGCCGGGGTCGAGCTTCGTCGTCTCCACCGATGCCCTCGTCCAAGATCGCCACTTCCGAGTGGGCTGGGGCAGCGCGCGAGATGTCGGCTGGCGGGCAGCCATGCAGAACATGGCTGATATCGCAGCCATGGGGGCCACCCCCACGAGCCTGGTCGTGGCCCTCGTGCTGCCACGAACCACCCCGGTGGAGTGGGTGATCGACCTCGCGCGCGGCCTGGCCGAGGCTTGCGGCCCGCGAGATGTGGGAATCGTCGGCGGCGACGTGGTGGGCGGGGAACAGCTCGTGGTCGCCGCCACCGTGCACGGCGAACTCCTCGGCGAACGACCCGTGCTGCGCCGTGGCGCCAGGCCGGGCGACGTCGTTGCCCACGCTGGGGCGCTCGGCTGGGCGGCCGCCGGATTCGATCTGCTCGACAGCGGTGTCGGACAGTCGCCGAACGCCCACGAGAGTTTGGCCGCCACGCCTTTCCTCAGCGCGTTCTTACGCCCGCAGCCCCCCTTGGACGCCGCCGCCGCGGCAGTCGCTGGCGGCGTCTGCGCCATGATGGACGTCAGCGACGGACTGCTCCGCGATGCCGCCCGGCTTGCCCGCGCCTCCGGCGTCGTCCTCGACCTCGACCTCAACGGGTCCGTCCTGCGCAGCGCCGCCCAGGAGCTCGCGCCGGCGGCCGAGGTCCTCGGCCTCAGCGGCACCGCCGCCACCCAGCGGCAGAGGTCATGGCTCTTGGGTGGGGGAGAGGACCACGGCTTGCTGGCCTGTTTCCCCGGAGACCGGCCCGTGCCCTCACCGTTCCGCCCGATCGGAACCGTGCGGCGGGCGCGGCCCGGTGACCGGGCAGTACCACGCGGCCGGCGCGTGCTGCTCAACGGAAGTGAGTCATCCCACAGGCCGGGCTGGGACCATTTCGATCTCGGGGCACCCCGCGATCCGGATCGCTCATGACACCGCCGCGAGCCGCCTCGGACCGCGGTTCGTGGACGCCGACCATGGCGGATCCCGAAGGAAACGAGCGCTACCCGCAGTGAGCCAGAATCGCCTTCCACCTCGTGGAAATGTGACTCGATTGTCGGGGGTGGGCAGCCGCTAGAGTGGGGCTACTTATTTGGCAGCCTTGACTGTCACGATGACGGGTCTCAACGGGGAGCTGAGGTTCTCCAAGGTTGAGAAAAATCTTCTTGAGGAGTTGTGCGATGGCGCAGTCGCAGGCTTGCAGATGCTGGCCGGTCACCCGGTGTGGTGATGCACGATGAAGGCGGCTTTCTTACATTACGGACGGCTACTGCTCTCGTCGCTCCTGCTGTTCCTTGCGGTCATCACGGTGCTGTTCTTCCTGCTGGAGATCGCCCCGGGCGACCCGGTGCAGGCGCTCATCGGTGACCAGCCCGTCTCGGAGGAGTTCCGAGCCCAGATCGTGGCCTCCTTCGGGCTGGACCAGCCGGTATGGCAGCGCTATCTGATCTACGTCAAGAACGTGTTCTCCGGCGACCTGGGCGTCTCCTTCGGCTCGTCGATGACCGTGGTCGAGTTGATCATGTCGCGCATCTGGAACACCCTCGCGCTGACGATTCCGGCCTTCGTGCTTTCCACCCTCGGCGGCATCATCCTCGGCGCCCTGGCGGCCCGCACCCGCATCAAGGCGCTCGATGGCATCATCTCGGGTGGCGCTGTCGCGTTCTTCTCCGTCCCGAACTTCTGGCTCGGTCTCCTGCTCATCATGCTCTTCGCGATGACGCTCGGCTGGCTGCCGACCCAGGGCAACAGCCCCTACGGACAGACGGGGATCGACCTCAAGTACCTCATCCTGCCGGTCATCACCCTCGGCACGAGCGAGCTGGCCTACAAGGCGCGGATCATGCGTTCGTCGATGATCGAATCGCTCGGGCAGGACTTCATTGATACGGCTCGCTCGAAGGGCCTGCCGCGCCAGTCGGTTCTCTGGCGCCATGCCCTTCCCAACGCGTTGCTGCCGATGGTGACGGTGTCGGGCTACAGCCTCGGGATGGCCCTGGCAGGCTCCGTCGTCGTCGAGCGCGTGTTCGGCTGGCCCGGCATGGGGCTCCTCCTGCTCGATGCCATCAACCGCAACAACAACCAGGTGGTGCTCGGCGTGACGATCGTCATCACCATCTTCATCCTCATCATCAACTTCCTCACCGATGTGGTCTACGGGATCGTCGATCCGCGCCTGCGCGCTCGATTCTCCCGACCACAGTCGGCTGGCAAGGACGAGGACGACGTCGCTGCGGCCACCGCACCCGCGACCGCTGACGCCCCAGTTGTAGGAGACCAACGATGACCCCCGCACCGAAGAACACCGACAGCGGCGAGGCAGTCATGACGCAGGACCGCCCCGCCGGGGGCGCCATGTCCAGCGCCGATCTCGCGGCCGCCTCAGCGCGGCAGCAGCGCCGCCTCAAGGCCGCCCGCAAGAGGGAGTCGGTCTGGCGCGGCTACCTCCGTAAGCCGAGCGTCATCGTCTTCCTCGCCCTGCTGGCGATCATGGTGCTCATCTCGTTTATCGGCCCCATGTTCGCCGGCAACCCGATCTCGACTTCCCACCCGACGCTCGTGCCCCCGGGCGGCGAGTACCCGCTGGGCACCGACCAACTGGGCCGGGACTACCTGCCCTGGGTGCTGCGGGGCGGGCAGGTGTCGCTGCTCGTCGGGGTCGCCGTCGCGATCCTGTGTATGACGATCGGCGTTGTCATCGGCGGCCTGGCCGGTTTCTACGGCAAGTTCGCCGACACCTTCCTCGTCAAGGTCGCCGAGTTCTTCCAGGTGCTGCCCGGCATCGTGCTCGCCCTCGTGGCCGCGGCGCTCTGGGGAGCCAACATCTGGCTCATCGTGGCAATCCTGTCGATCACGATGTGGCCGGCGGTCGCTCGTATTGTGCGAGCCGAGGCCATGCGCATCTCCCAGCTCGGCTACGTGGAGTCGGCTCGTGCGGCTGGCTTCAGCAGCCTGCGGATTCTGTGGTCCGACGTCATTCCGAACGCGATGCCCCCGGTCATCGTCGCTACGACCATGACGGTCGGTCGTGCCATCCTCATCGAGTCCGCCCTGGCATTCCTCGGTATCGGTGACGCCAACCGGCCCAGCTGGGGCGCGCTGCTCAACTCGGCGCAGTCCTATATGCAGTCGGGCTGGTGGCTCGCGCTGTTCCCCGGCCTGTGCATCTTCATCACTGTACTGTCGGTCAATATGCTCGGTGATGCGCTCAACGACTCCCTTAACCCCTCCCGAAGCAAGGTGAAGTAGATGGCTGTGGACAGGAGTACATCGACGGTGACTGAGGGCCTGGCCGACGAGGACCGGCCCCTGCTCGAGGTGAACGACCTCGCCGTCTTCCTGCCGACGGGCGAGCGTAGCGGGGTGCAGGCGGTCAGCGCCGTCTCCCTCAACATCAAACGTGGCGAACGAGTGGGCATCGTCGGTGAGTCCGGCTCCGGGAAGTCGGTGACCGGTCGCGCGATCGCGGGCCTCCTACCGACCAACCCGCGGGTGCGCGTCACCGGCTCGATCAATTTCGATGGCACGGAGCTCATCGGAGCCCGCGAACGCGAGTGG
>DATGSB010000120.1:0-2931 GCA_035303045.1 Actinomycetaceae bacterium
GTGATCGGTTGCGCACAGGGCGGTGAGGTTGGTGGCCGCGGTGGGCCCGCCTTGGTTCCAGGGAACCGTGTGGTCGAGGTCGCAGCCCTGGGCTGGGGTGGAGCAGCCGGGTCGTACGCAGGTGCGGTCACGTTCCCGCACGAACGTCGCCAGTTCGGCCGGTGGGCGGTAGCGGCGACGTCCCACATCCAACACCGCACCCGAGCTTGGGTCGACCAGCAGACGCTGCCACGTGCCGCCGAGCGCTAATGCGCGGGCGACATCGGGTGAGATCGGGCCATAGCCCTGGAGCTCGGCAACCTCAGCGGGCGGAGCGCCCAGGCCGTAGGGGTTCAGCTCGTTACAGCACGGCCCGTCCTTGAGGCAGCAGGGGCCCTCGTCGCAGCAGGCTTCTGCTGTCGGTGGGGGTGGGGATCGATCCGGCGCTTGAGCCGGTTCACGGTCCCCGCCTGGTGGTGGCGCTGCGCCGGGCCCACTTACTACGGACTTCCCGTTGGTGGACACACCTGTCCCCTGAGGCGGCGGATCACGATGTCGACCACCGCTAGCGTCGTCGAGGAGTTCGGGTGGCAAGGCCACCGATAACGGCACGGTGATACGGATCTGGGGTGGTGCTCCGCCGATGTGGCCGATCTTCATCGGACCCGGCGGTGGATCCGGCTCCGGGATGGCTGGGGGTGGTGGTTCGGGCACCCACGGGTCGAAGGGGGCCTCTTCAATGGGCTCGGCGGGTGGTTCCGGCTCGGCTGGCTCGCCCGGCCCGGACGCACCGGGCGACTTCGTCGCGCGAGGCGGCGTGCTCGAGCCGGGCGGTTCGGCCGCTGCGGGACCGGACTCTTGTGAGGACGTCGCGGATGCAACAGCAGTCTCAAGCAACGCCGGGGTAACACCAATCACCCCGCACGAATGCGCGGTGTGCCCCAGCAACGACAGCGCATCTGCACGCAGTTGATCCAGCGTGCGCTCATCACCGTTCGCTTTCGCCGTGCGGGCAGCGCCTTCGAGCACGAGGTCGAGGGTGATGGCGTCAGCTGCCGGCAAGACGGCGTGCATCGAGGCCATCCCGTCGGGCAGCGGACGGGGGTGATCCACCCGCCGGCCCTTTCGCGCCTTGCGGTGACGCCGGGCGGCTTCCTCGGGGTCAACGGAGATGAGGGCCTTCTGGATGAGGCGCACCAGTTGGGAAGGCGTAGCCAGTGGGGCCAACGGCAGCACTTCGAGCTGGACGGCGTAGGCGACGATGCCGGCGACGTCCTGCAAGTGAGTCACGATCAAGCGTGCTTTGGCTGCGTCGATGCGGCCGGTTTCCAAGGCTTCACCGGTGGGGTCGAAGCCGCGGGTGAAGGCATACCCGTCACGTACGAGGTGACGACCCGCCTGGCGCGACATGCCTAGCCGCAGGGCGATCTCGTTGCCCGCCAGGTCGCGTGAGGTCGGGGAGGAGGGCTGTTCGTTGAAGACGTCCAGGCTGGGCTGTCCGGCAAGCTTGGCGCCGAAGGCAGCCATGCGGGAGTGATGCCACGCAGCCTGCCGGTGATGGGCCGCGACCATTTCCACGGTGACGAAGGCTCCGAACTCCGCCTGATCCAGCCGCACCAGCAGCGCCCCCAGCTCAGGCCCCGGGTCGATCTCCGCGAGTGCTTCACCCAGGCCGATCCAGGCTGGGTCGGAGCCATCGGCGGGCAGGACGTCGAAGCGGGCCAGCAACTCGGCTTGGGCGGCGGCATGAGCAAGCGCAGCCGCATCCGGCTCGTCCGCGAACGCGCCGTCGCGCCCCTCGCCGCAGTGCGCACCGTCGTCCGCCTCATCGCCGCGCGTTCCGTGCGCTTCGTTGCCTGGCGTCGACATTGACCCCACCTCCTCGAACTGTTGTTCGAATCTGTTATCAGGCTAGCGGAGGGGTACGACAACGACGGGGGATGGGTACCAAGGTGTGGAAAAGCCCAGGAAGAGTGAGCGGCCGTACCCACCCGCCGGGTTCCCTAGGTGCCGCAGAAGGTTCGGTAAGGGCCAAAGCTAGGCGGCGCCGGCTGGGCGTAGCGCACGAGCTCTGGACGAGCCACATAGGGCGCGCGAAGCGCTTCGAGGAGGCGCTCGAACGGGTCGAGATCCCCCTCCTCCGCCTGGCCAAGGGCCTCTTCCACGAGGTGATTTCGTGCGATGTAGACCGGGTTGACGCGGTCCATGGCCGCGGCGTCCGGGCCGAGGCTGAGCCAGCGCGTAACCCAGGCCTCGAACTCCTCGGAGTCAGCGAACAGCGCCGCGGCAGGCGCGGAGTCGCCCGCGCGCGCGACGTCTGCGAGCACTCGAAACGACGAGGTGTAGTCGATCTTGCCGGACGCCAGCAGCCCAACGAAGTCCTCGACGATCTCGGAGCCCTCCGTGGCGCCGTCGGCCGGCAGCCCTAGTTTGGCGAGCATGCCGGAAAGCCAGTGGGTGCTGTACTGCTTCGGAAACCCCGCCAGCACCTCTTCCAGGGCACCGATCGCGCGCTCCTGATCGTCGTCGATGAGCGGCAAGAGAGACTCGGCGAACCGCGCGAGGTTCCACTGCATGACCACGGGCTGATTGCCATAGGAATAGCGGCCCTGAGTGTCGATCGAACTGAACACGGCGCGGGGATCGAAGGCGTCGAGGAAGGCGCAGGGGCCGTAATCGATCGTCTCGCCGCTCATCGTCGTGTTGTCGGTATTCATGACGCCGTGCACGAACCCCACAAGCATCCATCGCGCGACCAGCGCCGCCTGGGCCTCGACGACCGCGCGGAACAGGTTCAGATACCTTTCCGGGGGAGGGGCCTCGGCGGCCTGCGGGTAGTGGCGCTCGAGGGTGTAATCCGCCAACCGGCGCAGCAGGCCGACATCGCCGGTGGCGCGGGCGTACTGGAACGTCCCGACCCGGATGTGGGATGAGGCCACTCGCGTGAGAACC
>DATGSB010000121.1:0-3173 GCA_035303045.1 Actinomycetaceae bacterium
TCGGCCAACTCGGCTGAGGTCTCGGCAGCGGCCACCGGTCGAACAGCGGACTTCGCCTCGTGCTCACCGGACTGCATGGTGTTCAGGAACTCCTCGATCATGGTGTCGTCAACACTTTCAAGGTCGGCAGCATCATCCGGATCCGACGTGCTGGGCGCCGAACGGCCCTCGTTCGCAGCTGCGCCGCCAGTAGCAGTTTCGCCGCCCGCGTCGTCACCGGTCGTACTGTCTCGGGCCGAACCCGCAAGGCGACGTAACTGCACCACCCGGGCTCCGCCGTCGTCCACCTCGACCGGCAGATATCCGGCCGCGCGAAGTGCGGACAGCACTTGCTCGGGGGAGCGGGCCGCTACCGCCACACCTGGAGCGACCTCATGCAGGCCGAGGGTGCGTAGCTTGCGGGTCGCAACGACCTCCGCCAGCAGCGCCTCATCCTCGGTGGTGATGATCGCTTGGGCCGGCCGCACGGACAGATGCCCGTGCTTACGGTCCACATCGCCGATCAGGTATTCCAACGCCTGCGGCAGGTCGTGATCGGAGAGCCCGCGCAGTGAAGCGAGCAGATCCTTCGCGGTATAGCCGGCGTCGAGTGCTTCGCGCACGGAAGTCTCACTCACACGCCAGGTGCCCACGACCCCGTGCCCCTCCCGATGTGCCACGACGTCGAGCACATCGACCACGCTCGCCTCCGGGCTGCCGGGCACCACAATCGTCAGGTCCGAACCGAACATCACCGTGCTGTTCGTCTCCGGCAACAGCTCGCCCAGGAGGGCCACGCCGCGGTCGAACTCCTGATGCGTGAGGGCGTGGGCGAAAGGGGTCAGTGCGCCGTCGGCGAGCACGCCGATCTGATGCGCTTCCTGCCAGGACCGCTCGGGAGATCCTGGAGCGATCTGGGCCATCGGGTGGTTCCACTTGACGCGGGCGAGCATCTCTGTGCCGGAGACGGCGGCGCGACCCTCCGTCTCGGCAAGGAGGCGGCACATCACGAACCCGTAGGGCATCCCGCTGGTCTCCGGCATCCGACCGAGAGCGGGAATGTAGCTGCCGCCATCGTCACGTTCCAGAGAGGGAGCGACATCCAGGGCGAACCAGGAGGTGATCAAATCCGCGGCTCGGTGAGCGGGCCTCTGGCGGCGCCAGGTACTGAACTTATCGGTGACGGCGATTCCATCGCCAGAAGCGAGCATGCCATTCGCGGCGGCGAGGGTCAGGGCCAGGCGCACCGTGGCGACGTCGGTATTGGTCTTCTTGGCGAAGCGGTTCAACTCACGAGAGCCGACGCCGCCTGCCTTGATAGTTGCGAGTCCTTCGCGGGCGATAGCCTCCAGGATCGCCATGGCAGTGCCCATGAACTCGGTCAAGGCTGCGGCGCTGCTGCGGTCGATCTGTGCGGTGGGTAGTGCGGTGGTTGCCAGCGGGGGCGGCTGAGGCGAGAACGGCACGCGGAACTGCGGTGGTGCCAGCGCCAGATAAACCTCGACCGGAAGTTCGGAATCACCCAGGAAACCGAATCCGCGGCCGGCTGGGGCGAGCCCTGCCTGGTGGATCCACGTCCACATCCTTCGCTCGGCCGCGTACCTGGCGCGATCGAAAGCCATGCCCGGTTCGATGCTCTCGGGACGCTCGTCATCGCCGATCACACGCGCGCTGGCCAGGCGCTCGCTGACATGTTCGTTCAGGGTGCCGAGTACGTCCTCCGGGGCCTGACTGGCCAGACGTCGTATCAGTTGTGGGTCACAGAGGCCCTGTTCGACTTCGGCGAGCATCTCAGCCTTGCGCTGTGGAGGTTTCACTCCCCACGCGCGCAGTGTGTGGCGCAAATCCTCGGCTCTGGCGTCGGTAAGGATGGCTCGTGCCGGGCGCGCGATCGCCAGAGGGCCGATGATGATCTCATCCACGCCCGGGTTGAGCAGAACGTTCTCCTTCTCCACCCACGCCAGTGCGGAGGCTGCCGCGACGTCGAGCCAGTGACGGATCTGGGTCACCTGATCCGCCCGTGAGCGCCCGTCGTTTTCGAGCAACTCCGCCAAGCGATCGACCGTCGCTCCGCGGCCCACTGCGCTCGCGGTTTCGACGAGTTCCAGAACTGGGGACGGCGCTGTCAGCAGTACTTGCCCGATCACCGACGGATGTGCCAGGCGCATCGTGAGTTCGTCGAGGTCGCGAATCTGCGTACCGGCCGTGAAGGTGGGGATCGCTTCCAGGACCATCTGGAGCTGTTCGGTGGTAAGCGTCGCGAGCCATTGGCGCAATCGGGCGGTATCTGCCATACCTACCAGTGTGCGGGAGAGGGGAAGACGGCGGCACGAGGCTGTGGATTCGAGGTCGGCTTCTTCCGTGGCTGGTTGTTGCGGCACAGTGCAGCGCTCGAGGCCAAGCAGGGGTGCGTGCCGCGTAACGCAGCGCTCGCGGGGCTGGCCGACCAGCCCGCGCATTCTTTGTCGTGTTGATCCGGGCACCGGTGCCCGATGTTGCACGACGAAGGTTGCTATCGCGCGCCGTCTGCCCCGCCCCTCACCCGCGCTTGCGCGCCGCCCCTTCACCTGCGCTCGCGCGCCGCCCGATACCCGCCTTATCGCCGATCCGCCGCCGTCCCCGCCGGCAATCACGCACGATCGGCACCAACACCACATTAGACTCGCGTTCAGCGACCACAGGAAGGGGACGGGCCGTGCGGGAAGCGGACTGGGAGCAGATGACGCTGGAGCGTCTCGCCGAGGAGCCTCTGGGCTGGCAACCCCTGACCGGGCGCGACATCGCCCCCGGGGCAACCAGCGCCGCCGGGCACCCCGCCTACGCCCGCCTCGGCGAGCAGCCCCAACGCGAATCCTGGTCCGAAGTAGCGATCCCCTCCCGCCTGCGCGCCGCGCTGCGCCGCCTGAACCCCGAGGTCCCACGCGAGTACCTGGACCAGGCCATGGCCGAGATCCTGCGCCCGCAGTCGGCCGACCCCATCGCCGAGAACAAGCGCATCCACGACTACCTCACCGAGGGCTACCGGCTCACGTATATCGCCGACGGCGCCGAACACAATCCCACCATCCGCCTGCTGGGCTCCCACCCCGAACAGAACGAATGGCTCGCCGTCAACCAGGTCATTGTGGCGACCGGCGAGGTCGAGCGCCGGTTCGACGTGGTGCTCTACCTCAACGGCATGCCCGTAGTGGTGA
>DATGSB010000122.1:0-3602 GCA_035303045.1 Actinomycetaceae bacterium
GGGGCCGGAGGCGCCGTCGGCGACCGTGACGTCGAAGTCGTGCGAGGCGAGGCGACCGATGGGGGTGATGACCGCCGCGGTACCACAGGCGAACACTTCGCGGACCTCGCCGTTACGCAGTTGCTCGAGCAACTCGTCGAGGCGAATGTCGCGCTCGTAGACGTCACGCCCCTGATCCCGCAGCAGCGTGAGGATCGATGAGCGGGTGACGCCCTCGAGGATCGATCCGGTCAGCCGCGGGGTGTGCGCCGCACCGTCGGCGTCGATGAGGAAGATGTTCATCCCGCCGAGTTCCTCGAGGTGGGTAGTGCTGCCTGCGTCGAGGAAACACACCTGATCGAAGCCCTTGTTGAACGCTTCCTGCTGCGGAAGGAGGCTGGCGGCGTAGTTCCCGCCGAACTTCGCCGCGCCGGTGCCACCAGGGCCCGCCCGGTGCAGGTCGTCGACCACCCAGATCGATACCGGGTCGAAGCCGTTGACGAAGTAGGGGCCGACCGGTGAGGCGATGACGAGGTACTCGTACAGCCGGGCGGGACGGACCCCGAGGAACGGTTCGGTCGCGATCATGAAGGGCCGCAGATACAGGCTGGCGCCCGGCGAGCTCGGCACCCACTCAAGGTCGGTTTCCACCAGTACCCGGATGGACTCGAGAAAATCCGCGTCGGGCAACTCCGGCATGGCCTACCGGCGGGCGGAGACGTTGAACCGAGCCGCGTTGGCCTCAGGCCGAAACGCCCAGACGGAGCCGTCGTCATGGCGGTAGGCCTTGAGGCCTTCGAAGATCTCCTGGGCGTAGTGGAAGACAGCCGCGGCCGGCGACAGCGCCAGCGGCCCGAAGGCCTCGACGCGATGCCCGCTCCAGCCGTCCTGCGCCGTCCACGTCGCTCGCGCCATGTGGTCGCTGAACTCGGCGCCGAAGCCGAGGTTCTCCAGAATGGAGTTCCGCTCGGCGGTCTTGCGCGGGTGAGAGCTCGGCAGGACGGCGAATTCGGTCGCCAAGGTCGTGCCCTGCTCGCGCTGACTACTCATCCGACACCTCTCTTAGGCACCACACCGCTCGCATGATTCTACGGCGCCCAGTGCGCCGCCGTGGCCCTGTCGTCTTGCGATCCCGCCCGCTCAGTCCCGGGTGACCAGGGCGGCCAACGCGTCGCCGATCTCCGCGGTGCTGCGCTGGGCGGCGCCCCGCTGGGCGAGGTCGGCGGCGACGGCCTCCTCGACCCTGCGCGCCTCGTCGTCGAAACCGAGGTGCTCAAGGAGCAGCGCGACCGACAGCACGGTCGCGGTGGGGTCCGCCAGCTGCTTGCCCGCGATGTCGGGCGCGGAGCCGTGAACGGGCTCGAACATGCTCGGCGCGCTGTGATCGGGGTTGATGTTGCCTGACGCGGCCAGCCCGATGCCACCGGCGACGGCGGCCGCGAGGTCGGTGACGATGTCGCCGAACAGGTTGTCGGTGACGATGACGTCGAAGCGCCGGGGGTCGGTGGCGAGGAAGATCATGGCCGCGTCGACGTGGAGGTAGTCCACCGTGACGTCGGGGTACTCCTCGCCCACGGTCTCGACCGTGCGGCGCCACAGGTGACCGGCGTGCACGAGCACGTTGTGCTTGTGCACGAGGGTGAGCTTCTTGCGGGGACGCTGCTGGGCTCGCGCAAAGGCATCGCGGACCACGCGCTCGACGCCGAAGGCCGTGTTCAGGCTTACCTCGGTGGCGACCTCCTGGGAGGTGCCTTCGCGCAGCACGCCACCGTTGCCGACGTAGGGGCCCTCGGTACCTTCGCGGACGACGACGAAGTCGATGTCGCCGGGGTCGGCCAAGGGGGTGGAGACCCCCGGGTACAGCTTGGAGGGGCGCAGGTTGACGTAATGGTCCAGCGCGAAGCGCAGGCGCAGGAGGAGGCCGCGCTCGAGCACGCCGCTGGGGACCGTGGGGTCCCCGACCGCTCCCAGCAGGATGGCGTCGTGCCCGCGGATGGCATCGAGCTCCTCGTCGGTGAGGACCTCCCCGGTGCGGTGCCAGCGGGCGGCTCCGAGGTCGTAGTCGGTGGTGCGCACCTCGGCCTCCTCGCCCAGCACGGCACGCAACACCTTGAGTCCTTCGGCGACCACCTCGGGGCCGATACCGTCACCGGCGATCACTGCGAGATCGATGCTTCGAGTCATTGGGCCATCGTAGCGGCGCGTCCAACAGCCGGGACGCCAATCTCAATGTTTGGACGTCCGGGGGTCGAGCAGGCGAAACCGCTCGATGAGAATCTCGCTGGCCTGCGTCAGCTCCAGGCCCACCTCGGCGAGCTGGTCGCGGAAGAACGGCTCGTGCACGCGTTGCCAGTGCACAAGCGAGCGATCGCCCTCCCCCTCGGCAGCCGCGTGGTCCGGGCCGACGTCGCCGTAGGCGACGATCTCGACCTCCTCGGTGGCGATCAGCGCGCGCGGCCGGCCGCGACCGTCGAGGAGGATGGACAGCGCGCCTGGTTCGGGCCGTGGCTCCCCGGAAGCGTCGTAGGTAGCGGCCGCGCTTGAGGTCGCGGTCTTGCGGCCGCTCAACACGAGGGCAAGAAGTTCGTCCGCCTCCTCGGGGCTCGCCCCGAAGGACCATGCCGGCGGCTCCACGGTGTCGAGGGCCTGGTGGCCGACGATTCCACCGAGCCGGGTGAGGCCGGCCCGTTTTCGCGCGGTGTGCCAGTAGGCGGTGACCGCCTCCTCGTGGGCGGTGCGATCAAGGGGACCGGCGGGCTCGTGGGGCATCTCGACGTCGTCGGCCATGGCGCCACTCTGCCACGTCATGTGTCGTTCGCAGCCCTTTGGATCGTTCGCAGCCTTATAGACGGCAGGAGGCCCGGGCGCATGACGGCGCCCGGGCCTCCCGATGAGCTGTATTCGATCAGCGCGCGGCGGAGCCTTCCACGTAGTCGTCGCTGGTTTCGACCCAGCTGAACAGCTTGCGCAGCTCCCGGCCGGTGGCCTCGATCGGGTGCGCCTCCCCCTTGGCCCGCAGCTCCTGGAACTCGGGCGCACCGGCCTTCTGGTCATCCATGAACCGGTCGGCGAAAGCACCGGACTGGATGTCGCCCAGCACGGCCTTCATGTTCTCCTTGACGCTGGGGTCGATGACCCGGGGACCGGAGACGTAATCGCCGTACTCGGCGGTGTCGGAGATCGACCAGCGCTGCTTGGCGATGCCGCCTTCGTACATGAGGTCGACGATGAGCTTGAGCTCGTGGAGCACCTCGAAGTAGGCGACCTCGGGTTGGTAGCCGGCCTCGATGAGGGTCTCGAAGCCGTACTGGACGAGCTGGGAGGTGCCACCGCACAGCACCGCCTGCTCCCCGAAGAGGTCCGTTTCAGCTTCCTCGGTGAACGTCGTCTTGATGCCGCCCGCGCGCAGACCGCCGATGGCGAGCGCGTAGGACAGGGCGAGATCCCACGCCTGGCCCGAGGCGTCCTGCTCGACCGCGACGATGACGGGCACGCCGCGCCCCGCTTCGAACTCGCGGCGCACGAGGTGGCCGGGTCCCTTGGGGGCGACCATGATGACGTCGCGGTCGGCGGCCGGCTTGATGTAGCCGAAGCGAATCGAGAAGCCGTGGGCGAACAGGAGG
>DATGSB010000123.1:0-2296 GCA_035303045.1 Actinomycetaceae bacterium
CCTCTACACCGCGATCACGTGGTGGCAGGAGTCACTCCTCGAAGCAATGTCGAGACGGTCGTGAGGCCCGTAGTGTCGGGCGGCGTGAGGGATGCTCCCATCGGCGTGTTCGACTCCGGCGTCGGCGGCCTGACAGTAGCGCGCGCAATCTTGGACCAATTGCCCCAGGAGCCGATCGTCTACATCGGGGACACCGCGCACGGCCCCTACGGCCCGCGTCCGCTGAGCGAGGTACGCGAGCTCTCCCTGCACGTCATGGACCAGCTCGTCGCGGCGGGCGTCAAACAGCTCGTCATCGCCTGCAACACCGCCTCAGCGGCCGTGCTCGCAGAAGCCCAGGAGCGGTACACCCACCGAGCTGGCGTCCCTATCGTCGAGGTTATCCAACCCGCGGTACGGCGGGCCGTCGCTGCCACTCGCAGCGGTCGGATCGGAGTCATCGGCACGGAGGCCACGGTGGGCTCCCAGGCATACCCTCGCGCCTTTGCCGCTGCCGGCGGCGTGACCGTCACTCAGGCGGCTGCGCCGCGCTTCGTCGAGTTCGTCGAGCGCGGTATCACCTCCGGCCCCGAGGTGCTCGAGGTCGCGCGGCAGTACCTGGAACCGATTCGCTGCGCGGGAGTCGACACCCTCGTGCTCGGCTGCACCCACTACCCCCTGCTGACCGCCGCGATCGCCTTCGTCATGGGCGAAGAGGTCACCCTCGTCTCCAGCGCAGAAGAAACCGCGAAGGACACCTACCGCTCCCTGCTCTCCCGCGACCTCGCCCGACCGGCGAGCGCCGGCCCGCCGCAGCACCGCTTCGCCGTCACCGGGGATCCGGTCGCCTTCCGCCGGCTCGCCCGGCGGTTCCTCGGGCCGGAGGTCGGCCACGTTCATGCCAGCGACGAACTAGGGGTCCAGACGTGAAGCTCACCGCCGTGGGAACCTCGGGCTCGATGTCCGGGCCCGACTCGCCCGCGTCTTGCTACCTCATCCAAGCCGACGGTGACGATGGCGCGGGCGGCACCCGGCAGTGGAGCATCGTCATCGACCTGGGTTCGGGATCCTTCGGAGCGCTGCTGCGCTACATCGATCCCGCTCTCGTCGACGCCGTCGTCCTGTCCCACCTCCACGCCGACCACGTCGTGGACGTCACCGGGCTCGAGGTCTACCGCCGGTTCAACCCCAATGGCGCGCTCGGCCCCATGCGGCTGCTCGGCCCACAGGGCACCCGCGAACGGATCGCGGAGCTGACGATGGCCCACGACGCGGCCGAGGTGGACGAAAGCTTCGCCGTTGAACCCTTCGCCGCCGACGACACCCTCACCGTGGGCCCGCTGCGCTTGACGCCCTTCGAGGTGTGGCATCCCGTGCTCGCCTACGGTTTTCGCATCGTCGGGCCCTCTGAGCTCGCGCCCGGCTCGGCCACGCTGGCCTACACCGGCGACACTGACACCTGCGACAGCCTCCTGCCCCTCGCCCGGAGCGCGGATCTGTTGCTGGCGGAGGCGGCCTTCCAGGAGGGCCGCGACGAGGTGCGTGGCATCCATCTCACGGGCAAGCGGGCGGGGGAGCTCGCCCACGAGGCCAGCGCGCGGCGTCTGGTGCTCACCCACCTGCCACCGTGGACCGACCCGCAGGTGATCCGCCAGGAGGCGCGCGGCGTCTATGCCGGGCCAATCGACATGGCTCGGCCCGGGCATACCTGGCACCTGTAGCCTCGGGCAATGAGCGAAGAGCTTCCCGCGCACGACGCCGTGCAGGACCGCAGCGGTGCGCGCGCCCTCGTGCCCGAAGCCCTGCGAGCCGACGTGCGGCGGCTGGGAGCGTTGCTCGGCCGAGTCCTCGTCGAGAGCGGTGGGGAGGATCTGCTGGCCGACGTCGAGCGGCTTCGTGAACTCGTCATCGCCGCGATCGAGGAAGGCGAACAGCACCTCGCGGGGGCGGCCCAGCTCGTCGATTCGCTGTCGCCGCGCCGGGCCGAGGAGGTCGCACGCGCCTTCACCTGCTACTTCCACCTCGCCAACCTCGCCGAGGAGTACCACCGGGTGCGGGCGCTGCGTGGCCGCGACACCCGGGATGGGCCCAGCCGCCGCGACGACACGCTCGCCGGCGCCGTGCGACGCCTCGCGGACGAGGTGGGCGAGGAACGCGCGGTGCAGCGGCTGGCCGGCCTGGAGTTTCATCCCGTGCTCACCGCCCACCCCACCGAAGCTCGGCGCCGGGCGATCTCCAGCGCCATCCGCCGGGTGAGCGAGCTGCTGGCCGCGTGGGACGACCCGCGCCTCGGCGCCCACGGCCACATCGCGCTCGA
>DATGSB010000124.1:0-6027 GCA_035303045.1 Actinomycetaceae bacterium
CCGTCGGCCACGGCCAACTCGACCGCGCGGCGCTGGGGAAGCTCCTGGGCGACGCGGGCGTTACGGCGGTGGTGGACGTGCGCCGGTTCCCCGGCAGCAGAACGAATCCCGATGCGCGGCGCGAGGCCCTCGAGGAGTGGCTACCGGCGCTCGACATCGATTACCGCTGGGAGGAGCGCCTCGGCGGGCGACGGCACCTACGAAAAGCGGAGCTGGCGGCCTCCGCCGACACCTGGTGGCGCGTCAGCCAGTTCCGCGCCTACGCCACCCACACGCGAGAGCGGGAATTCCACGACGCCATGTCGCAGCTCCTGGCGCTGGCTCGAAGCCACGCGACCGCCGTCATGTGTTCCGAGTCGGTGTGGTGGCGTTGCCACCGGCGGCTCATCGCCGATGTTGCGGTGCTCGCGCACGGATGGACCGTCCACCACCTCATGCCCGATGGCCGTCTCGCCGAGCACGTCCCAGCCGAGGGCGCCCGGCTCCGCGACGACGGCGAGGTGGTGTGGGACGGCTAGCTCGCCACGGCCGCCCGGTATGCCGCGAGCGTGCCGCCGGCAGCGGTAGGCCAGGCGAACGTCCCCCGCCGACGGCGCGCCCCTGCGGCCAGCCGCTCCCGCTCGGCGGAATCGGTCAGGATCCGGGAAATCGCGGCCGCCCACTGCTGCGGCTCGTGGCCTGGGATGAGGATCCCCGACACGCCGTCAGCAATGACCTCCGACAGCCCGCCGACCTCCGCAGCCAACACGGGCGTGCCACTGGCTTGGGCCTCGGCCGCGACGAAACCAAACGTTTCGCTGCGCGACGGCATCGTGACGGCGTCGGCCGCCCGGTACCACCTCGCGAGCTCCGCCGGCGGCACGGGGTCGCGGCGCACCACCTGATCGGCGACGCCCAGCTCCGTCGCCAACTCAGCGACGTGGGTGAGGTGGTCGGGGCTGCCGCTCGGGCCGCCGAGCACGACAAGGCGGGGTTGCGGGCCACCGGAGGTCCGCAGCAGATGCAGGGCCCGGATGATGACGTCGGGGGACTTGAGTGGCTGAATCCTCCCGACGAACAAGAGGAGCGGGGTATCCAGGGGAACCCCGAGCTCGCGTCGCGCCGCGATCTTGTCGCCCGGATGGAAGGTGTCCAGATCGACGCCCGGGGCCACGACGTGGACGCGCTCCGGCGGGGCGGAACACAGCTCGACGAGCGCGCGAGCCTCCTGGTCCGTGCTCGCGATGAGGGCATCGCTCGTGGTGGCCAGCTCCTGCTCGGCGGCGATGCGTTCGGGCGGCTCGGGCACCTCGCCCGGGGCGAGGTTGAGATCCTTCATCCGCGCCACCGTGTGCATGGTGTGCACGAGCGGCACCGACCAGTCGGCGGCAAGGGTGCGACCGACGAGCCCGGAAAGCCAGTAATGGGAGTGAATGATGTCGAAGTATTCACCCCGCGCCATCGTGCCGACGGCCGTTGTGAAATCCGGAAGCATGGCCGTGAGGTGCTCGCGGGCCGGGTCGCCGCTCTGCCCGAGGGGAACCTCCGCCACCCTGATTCGCGGGGGCGGGTCGAGGACTGCCTGCCGGCGTCGCTGCGCGGCCGCCCGGGTGAAAATTGTCACCTCGGCCCCCTCATCGGCCAGGGCGCTAGCCAGGCCGCGCAGGTAGACGTTGAGGCCACCAGCGTCGCCGATGCCGGGCTGATCAAGTGGGGAGGTGTGGAAGCTGATCATCGCGATCCGCAGCCCTGCCGCCTGCATGTCCCTCCCACTCGTCCGTAACGGACTAACCGTATCTGTGCCGAAGCCCACTAAGGCTGCACCCCGTGCATAGTTGCACTGAGTGCACGGCGGCTGTGATGATCGTGCCATGACCGCGGAGCCTCTCTCCTCCAGCCGGCGGGAGCTGAACAAGGCACGTACCCGCCACGCCCTCATCGAGGCGGCGCGCGAACTCATTCGCCAGCGCGGCCTCGGCGGCGTGACGGCCGAGGACATCGCAGATGGGGCCGGGGTATCGCGGCGCACCTTCTTCAACTACTTCAGCAGCATCGAAGGTGTCGTTGCCGCGGGCCTGGCCGAACCACTCGATCGCCTCGCGGCCGCCATGCACCGCCGCCCGGCCGATGAGGACCCTCTGCAGGCGATGATCGAGGCCCTCCGCGAAGAGCCCCTCGGCCCCGAGATCCTTCTTGACTGGCAGTTGCCGACGCCCAGCGCCGAGCGCGAGATGGTGCACATGCGCCTGTGGCAACACCATCGCGAGTGGCTGACGGACGTGCTGCGCGAACGGATGGCCGACCATCCACGTCTCCATACCGAAAGCCTGGCCGCCGCGGTGATGGCGATCTTCGAGGTCGTCCACCAGGAGTGGGTGCCGGTGGCGGGAGCCTCGGCACAGCAGGCGATCGACAGTCTCAACATTCGCCTCCGCCAGGCCCTCCAGTACGCCCGGCGAGGCTGGCGGGAACTCCACTAGCCCGACCGCCCCGACGCAACAACCGGTTGACCGCCGCCTGAAAGGACCCTCGTGGCTCGCTTGCTCTACCGACTCGGACGCTGGAGCGCTCAGCATCGCTGGGCGACCGTCCTCACCTGGCTCATCGTCATCGCCCTTGGGGCCACGGGCGCCCTCACGCTGAGCGCGCCACTCAACAACGAGTTCACCATCCCGGACAGTCGTTTCCAGACTGTGCTCGATGAGCTCACCGATGAGATCCCCGATGCCGCGGGGGGAATCGGCACCGTCACCTTCGAAGCCGACGAGCCCTTCACCGCCGAGCAGCGGGAGCGCGTGTCACAGCTGACCCGGGACTGGAGTGACCTAGACGGCGTCATCCAAGCCCAGGATCCGTTCGCCGTCCAAGCCCAGCTCGACGGCGCCCACGAAGAGATCGAGCGCGGCCGTGCCGAACTGGCAGCGGGAGAGGCGGAGCTGGCAGCGGCACGCGACGAGCTCGCCGCTGGGCGTACCCAGCTTGAGGCCGCAGCGGCCGAACTTGCGCAGGAGCGCGAGCAGTTCGAAGCATCCCGCGGTTTCCTCCCCCCACCGGCCCAGGCGGCCGCCGAGGAGCAGCTGGCCGCGGCGGAAGCCGAACTCGCGCAGGCCGAAGCAGAAATCGAGGCGGGGGAGGAGCAACTCCGCGCAGCCGAGGCCGAACTCGAGGCCGGCGAGACTCAACTCGCCCAGGGAGAGCGGCTCGCGGAGCTCACCGACGGCGTGCGCCAGGTGTCGGCCGACGGCACTCTCGCGATGACCCAAATCAGCTTCACCTCCAGCGGCGGCCAACTGGACACCGAGGTCACCGGCGAGGTCCAGCGACTCGGCGATGAACTCGCCGAGGCCGGGATTACCGTGGAGTACAGCGCCGAGATCACCTCCGACATCTCCAGCATCTTCGGTATCGGAGAAGTGATCGGGCTCGCCGTCGCCGTCCTCGTCCTGCTCATCATGCTCGGCTCCCTCGTGGCCGCCGGTCTGCCGCTGCTCACCGCGCTCGTCGGTGTCGGCGTCGGTATCGCGGCCGCACTGAGCCTCAGCGCCACGATGGAGATGACGACGGTCACGCCCGCCCTCGCGCTCATGCTCGGCACCGCGGTGGGGATCGACTACTCCCTGTTCATCCTCAACCGCCACCGCATGCAGCTCGCCGAGGGCATGGCGCTGCGCGACTCGATCGCCCTTGCCACCGGCACCGCCGGCAACGCCGTGACCTTCGCCGGTGGCACCGTGATCATCGCGCTGACTGCCCTACTCATCACCGGCATCCCCTTCCTGGGCACCATGGGGCTGGTCGCGGCGGGCACCGTGGCGGTCGCCGTTCTCGCAGCGATCACCCTCACCCCGGCCCTGCTGTCCCTCATCGGTGAGCGCGTCCTGCCGCGACGTCAACGCGAACGACTCACCCGCCACGGCGCCAACGGCGATCGGGGATGGGCGGCCTGGACGCAGCGCCGGCCCTGGCTGGCCATCGGGGCGGCCGTGCTGCTGGCTGCCATCATCGCCAGCCCCGCCCCACAGCTGCGCCTGGGCCTGCCCGACGGCAGCCAGGAGCCCGAGCACTCGACCGCCTACCGCGCGTTCGACAACATCCGCGACAACTTCGGCGCCGGGGCAGCCGGGCCCATCATCGCGGTAGCGAGCCTCCCCGAGCCCGCCGAGGACGAGAACGTCGTCACGGCGGCCCAGCTCGACATCGCCGAGGGACTACACGCACTGGAGGGCGTGGCCTACGTCGTGCCCTTCGGCACGAGCGCCGACGGCGACACCCTCGCATTCCAGATCGCCCCGAACGAAGGTCCCGCGGAGGCGAGCACCGTCGACCTCGTCCACCGCCTCGAGGACCACGCAGCCGACCTTTCCGCAGCCTCCGGCGTTTCCCTGGGACTCACCGGACAGACCGTCGCCAACATCGATATCTCGGAGCAGCTGGGCGACGCGCTGCCGATCTACCTCGTCGTCGTCGTGGGGCTGTCACTCCTTCTGCTACTGCTGGTGTTCCGCTCCCTGTGGGTGCCGCTCATCGCCTCGGCCGGGTTCCTGCTCACGGTGGCGGCGGCGCTCGGCGGGGTCGTCGCGGTGTACCAGCTCGGGATCGGGGGCGCGTTGTTCGGCGTGCACGAGGCGGGCCCGGTGCTCAGCTTCCTGCCCATCCTCCTCATCGGCGTGCTCTTCGGCCTGGCGATGGACTACCAGGTGTTTCTCGTCTCCGGCATGCGCGAAGCGTTCGTCCGAACCGGCGACGCGCGCCGCGCGGTCCTCACCGGCTTCAATCAGAGCGCCCGAGTCGTCACCGCGGCCGCAATCATCATGATCTCGGTCTTCGGCGGCTTCGTTTTCGCCGAACTGGCCATGATCCGCCCGATCGGTTTCGGTCTGGCGCTGGGGGTACTTGTGGATGCCTTCGTCGTGCGGATGACGTTGACGCCGGCCGTGCTCAGCCTGCTCGGAGACAAGGCGTGGTGGCTGCCGGGCTGGCTCGACCGGCTCTTGCCGAACGTCGACGTCGAGGGCGCGCGACTGGAACGCAGCGCGGAAACCGCTGCGACGCCGCGCGAGCAGTAACACCTCGCCGCGGCTGGGTATCGTGACGGCCATGTCGCTGTCAGCCGCCGATCTCGACCACCTCCGCCGCGCCGTCGACCTCGCTCACCGGGCCGTGGCACTGGGCGATGAACCCTTCGGCTCGGTGCTCGTGAGCGCCGAAGGGACCCGCCTCTTCGAGGACCACAACCGGGTGAGCGGTGGCGATCACACGCGCCACCCGGAGTTCGCGGCAGCCCGGTGGGCGGCGGAACACCTGACCCCACAAGAGCGGGCAGCCGCCACCGTCTACACGTCGGGGGAGCACTGCCCGATGTGCGCGGCCGCGCACGGCTGGGTGGGGCTGGGCCCCGTCGTGTACGCCACGAGTTCCGCCCAGCTCACCGAGTGGCTGGACTCCTGGGGGCTACCGCGCGGGCCCGTCGCGGCCCTCCCGATCACCGACATCGTGCCGGGGCTCAACGTTACGGGCCCGGTGCCCGAGTTCGTCGAGGAACTCCAGGAGCTGCACTACCGATCCCGCCATCCCTGACCTGCGCGGCGTGCCGCCGGGCGATCAGCCGGTGGCGCGGCGTTCCTCGTCCTCGCGCACTGCAGCGATGCGCTCGGCATCGGCATCGGATCGGCGCAGCGGCGGAATGAGCCCGCCGCTGCTGCTGGTGATCATGAGGTCGTTGTCGACGTGGTCGGCCATGGCGTGGACGGCGTCGATGAAGTCGCCGCGGGCGATCGCGTCGGCGATGCGCTCGTGCTCCTCCTGCATCTGCGCCGCGTCGGCGGCGTGGGTGAGGCGACGTTGGTTCTCCGGCAGATTGAGCTTCTCCGTGATGCCGGAGTAGAGCGAGGCCAGCAGCCGGTTCTTCGCCGCGTCGAACACGAGGTAATGGAACCTCGCGGCGAGGTCCGTGTCGGAGCCGCCCGTGGCATGCGCCGGGCAGTGGTGACGGCTCACCGGGGTCGTCAGTGCCTTCTTCATCGCCAGGATGTCGTCCTCGGTGCGCTG
>DATGSB010000125.1:0-2391 GCA_035303045.1 Actinomycetaceae bacterium
GACCGATGAGCAGCGCGACGAGGACCACCTTGCTCACCGCTCCGAGCAGGTTGAGCACCGTGCGCACCCGGCGCTGCTCCTCGGGGAGGAAGAAGATCACCAGGCCGGGGAGGAAGGAGGTGAGGACGACGGCGATCGGGAGGGCGCTCGCGGTCACGGCGCACCTCCCACACCGACGAGGCTGAGTTCGAGCAGCCGGCCCGAGCCCAGGCCGACGCCCACGGCGACCACCGCGAGCAGCAGGGGGACGAGCTGGGTACGGCGGCGCACGGGCGCGAGCTCGGGGGGCTCGACGTCGTCGTCGGGGCCGGAGTAGGTCAGCCGCAGCACCCGGGCGGTGTACGCGGCGGTGCCCAGCCCGCCGCCCATGAGGACGAGCAGCCACCACCACTGGCCGCTGCCGAGGGAGGCCTGCAGCAGGTTCCACTTACCGAGGAAGCCGAAGCTCGGCGGCAGCCCGGCGAGGCTGACCCCGGCGATGCCGAAGGCGAACATCGGCACCGGCATCGCGGCGACCGCGCCGCGGAGTTCCGCGAGCTCGTCGGTGCCGTAACCGGCGGCGACCGTGCCGGCCGCGAGGAACATCGCCGACTTGGCCACGCCGTGGGCCATGAGCAGCCCGAACACCCCCAGCCACGCCAGCCGCGCCGTCTCCGCGTCCTGCGCGCCGCCGGTGAGTGCCGGTGTGGCCAGTGGGAACAGGAGGAACAGGTAGCCGAGCTGGGCGACCGTCGAGTAGGCGACAACGCGCTTGAGGTGGGTCTGGCGCAGCGCGAGCGCCGCGCCCCAGGCCACCGCGAGCGCCCCGAGGACACCGAGCGCGAGGCCCGCACCGGAGGGCACGAGGGGGCCGAAGACGTCGAACCACAGGCGCACGAGCACGTAGAAGGAGGCCTTGACGACGAGCGCCGAGAGGATCGGGCTCACCGCGGCCGGGGCGGCGGAGTGCGCCGGCGGCAGCCAGCCGTGCACCGGGAAGAGCGCCGTCTTCATCGCCATCCCGGCGACCACCGCCGTGAGGGCGACGAGCACCTCGGGTCCGGCCTGCAGGCGCGCGCCCGCCTGCAGGACGTCCAGCGTCCCGGTCTGCCCGTAGAGCAGACCAACCCCCAGGAGGAACAGCAGCGAGCCGGCGACGGCGACGACGAGGTAGCGCATCGCCCCGCGCCTGGCGGTGGCACCGCCACCGGCGACGAGCGCGACGGCGGCGATGCTCAACAGTTCCAGGCCGATGTAGATGTTGAACAGGTCGCCGGAGACGTAGACGACGTTGAGGCCGGACCACAGCGCCAGCCACAGGGGCCAGCCCCCGCGCCCGCCCAGGAGCTCGGTGTCGGCGGTGGCGTACCAGGTGACCGCCACCCCGACGAGGGCAGTCATCGCGAGCAGGGTCGCGCTGAGCCCGTCGGCCCGCACCTCGATCCCCAGGGGCGGCGTCCAGCCGGACAGCTCGTAGGTCAAGGGCCCCTCGGCGACGACGAGGAGGACCACCGCGACACTCGCTGCCGCGGTCGCCAGGGCGGTGAAGACGGCGGCGACCGTGGCCGCCCGCTCCCGCAGGAGCGCTGCGACCACGGTGCCGGCGAGCGGCAGGAGCGGGGGCAGCAGGAGGGTCCAGCTCATCGCGCCCCCTGCCCGTCGTCGGGGTCCGCGGCGTCGTCGTCCTCGATTCGCCGTGCCAGGGCGAGGGCGAAGGCGGTGACCGAGACGGTGATGACGATCCCGGTGAGGGCCAGGGCGTGGGTGACGGGGTCGGGGGCGTCGCCGTCGAAGCCGACCGCGATGAGGATCATGAGCACCCCACCGCCGGCGATGTTGAGGCCGACCACGCGCCGGATGAGATCCTCGGTCAGCAGCAGGCGGGCGGTGCCCAGCACGGCCAGCAGGGTGCCGAGGAGGAGGAAGAGCTGGGCCTGGCTCACCGTGCCGCCCCCTCACGGGCCGGTGGCCGCGCTGCGACGAAGGCACCGGCGAGCGCCGCGGCGATGCTCACCGCGAGCACGGCTTCCACGGCGAGGATCACCTCACCGGCCCACGCGCCGTCGAGCACGAGCCAGCCACCGCCCAGCGCGGCGGTCGCGGCGGCGAGGAGGAGGAAGGTGGCGAGCCCGACGACGATCGCCGCGGTGAGCCAGCGGCCGCGCGGGAGCGCCGCGGTGCCGGAAAGGTGCAGGAGCACCATCGCCCCGGCGAGCACCGCCCCGGCCTGGAACGCGCCGCCGGGTCGGCTGGAGCCGGCGACGAGCAGCCAGCCGGCGATGAGCACGAGGACCGGCACGAGCAGGTGCACGGTCGTGCGGAACGGGGTGCCGATCGCGGTCGGGCGTTCACGGAGGGGGCCGTGCAGGCGCACGGTCGCCAGGGCGGCCACCGTGAGCACGGCGATCTCCA
>DATGSB010000126.1:0-2888 GCA_035303045.1 Actinomycetaceae bacterium
CACCGGCAGCACGATCCCAGCGGAGATCCACCCCACGCGCAGCTGAAAGCGATCGGCAAGGGAGATTCGTTCCACTTTGGTACGCCGGGCGGGCACCGCCATGCCCAGGAGGACTCCGGCGACGGTCGCATGCACCCCCGAGGCGTGCATGAGGCCCCATGCCACCACCGCCAGAGGCAGGATCAGCCACCATGAGGTGACCCGCTTCTGTACCAGGACGGCGAAGGCTGCAATGACGAGGAACGAACAGCCGAGCAGCACAAAGTTGAGCGAGTCGGTGAACACCGTTGCGATGATCGTGATGCCCAATAGGTCGTCGACGACGGCGAGCGTCAGCAGGAACGTCCGCAGCGCGGGCGGAAACCCTCGCCCGAAGATGCCCAGGAGCGCCGTCGCAAACGCAATGTCCGTCGCGACCGGGATGGCCCAGCCGTCCCACTCTCCGGACCCACTGACGGCTTGGATGCCGAGGTAGACCGCGGCGGGGCCAAGCATTCCGAACACCGCGGCAATGACGGGCACTGCCGCCCGCCGGATACGGCGCAACGAACCGTTGACGAACTCGTCTTTGAGTTCGAGGCCGATAACGAAGAAGAAGATGACCAGCAGGCCGTCGGCTGCCCAATCGGCCAGCGACATGGAGAGGTGCAGTGCCTCGGGACCGACGGTGGTCGCGGCGAGATTGGCGTAACCGTCACGCCACGGAGAGTTGGCCCAGATCAACGCGACAAGCGCCCCGGTCAGAAGGACGATGCCGGCGAACGTCTCGTTGGACAGCCGCTGCCGATACCCGCCCACGATGCCGCGTCGGGGGGCCAATTCTGTCATCTCGCCTCCAAGTCGAGTTGGCCGAAGCCTACGGAAACTCATCCACTGTGCAGCCGAGGCATCGAGGCGTGTTGTCGGTAGGCTCGCGAAGGCGGCGCCTCACCGGTGAGTCGCAGTCGGGCCGAGAGAGGAATCATCATGGCAGACACGAACAGCCAGGCGGCAGGAACCGCCGACATCGGCGTGATCGGGCTCGCCGTCATGGGCCGAAATCTCGCGCGTAATCTTGCCCGCAATGCGTTCACCGTAGCGTTGTACAACCGCACGACCGCGCGAACCGAGGACATGGTCGCGGCCCACGGTGAGGAAGGGAGTTTCGTCCCCAGCGCGTCACTCGCGGACTTCGTCGCGAGCCTGCGCGCGCCTCGGACGATGATTCTCATGGTGCAGGCCGGCAGGCCCACGGACGGCGTCATCGACGAGCTCGTTCCGTTGCTGGAGGCCGGCGACATCATCGTTGATGGCGGCAACGCCCACTACGAGGACACCCGGCGCCGCGAAAAGTCCTTGCGAGCCCATGGCATCCATTTCGTCGGCGTCGGGATCTCCGGCGGCGAGGAGGGCGCGCTCAACGGCCCGAGCATCATGCCCGGCGGCTCGGTCGAGTCTTACGCCACTCTCGGCCCGATCCTGGAACGCATCGCCGCGACCGCCGACGGAGAGCCGTGCTGCACCCACATCGGTCCCGACGGGGCGGGCCATTTCGTCAAGATGGTGCACAACGGCATCGAGTACGCCGACATGCAGTTCATCGCCGAGGCCTACGACATTCTGCGCAGCCGCGGGTTGGCCCCCGCCCGCATCGGAGAGATCTTCGCAGAATGGAACCGCGGCGACCTCGACTCCTACCTCATCGAGATCACCGCCGACGTGCTCGGCCATGTTGACGCCGCAACCGGGAAGCCATTCGTGGACGTCGTGGCCGATGCCGCCGAGCAGAAGGGCACGGGGCGCTGGACGGTGCAGACTGCGCTGGAACTCGGCGTGCCCGTCAACACGATCGCCGAGTCGGTGTTCGCCCGGTCCGTCTCGGGCCACGGCGAACTACGAACGGCGGCTCGGCAGTCCCTCGGGGCGCGGGAGATGGGGGCGTCGGCGGAGGGGACGGCCGAGGTGCCAGAGGCCACCGGAACGCGCGAGGCCACGAGAACGCCTGAGTCCATGACTGCGGAGGATGTTGACGACGTACGCCAGGCGCTGTGGGCCGCGAAGGTGATCGCATACGCCCAGGGGATGGACCAGATCCGCAGCACGTCCCAGGCCTATGAATGGAGCATCAACGTCGCCGATGTCGCCAAGATCTGGCGGGCCGGATGCATCATCCGGGCTCGGCTGCTCGAGCGGATTCGGGCCGAGTACGCCGCGCAGGATCTCCCCACCCTCGTTGCCGCCCCCGGCATCGCCGACGACCTCAAGGCGAGCGAGCCCGCCTGGCGCAGGGTTATTGCCGACGCCGTGAGCCGGGGCATCCCGACCCCAGGATTCAGCGCCGCCTTGGCCTACTACGACACGCTGCGCTCCACCCGGCTGCCCGCAGCGCTCGTCCAGGGGCTGCGTGACTACTTCGGGGCACACACCTACGAGCGTGTCGATGCCCCCGGGAGCTTCCACACCGACTGGTCGGGCGACCGCCGCGAGGCGCCGGCCGACTAAGCCGCGAGGCGCCGGCCGACTAGGAGGCCTGGCCCGCCGCTGAAGGCACCTCCCACGTGTGTACGGGGCGGTTGGCGTGCATGTTTCGCACGTAATGGCCCAGCATCTCCCGCAAGGCCTCGTCCCGCGCCGCACCCCGCGCCTCGGCCGCAGCCACGGCGGCGACCTGCCACTGCGCCCCGTTCCGCCTCAGCCGAGCGCGTCCGTCGATGATGTCGAGGTAGCGGTCGGCCGGCTCCGGTGCCGTGCCCAACCGCTGCAAGCCGCGACGCGCGATCGGGAGCAGGTGATCCCGCACCAGGTCGGTGGCCGCAATCTCGCCGAGGCCCGGCCAATGAAGACGGGCGTCGATCCCATCCGCCGCGGCACGACGGAAGTTGGTGTGCGCGACGTCGAACGTCATGGTC
>DATGSB010000127.1:0-3009 GCA_035303045.1 Actinomycetaceae bacterium
TCGACCAGCTCGCGGTGTCGGCGACCCTCCTGCTCATCGTCGCCTTCCAGATTCTTACCGGCCCCATTTCCGCCCACATGCTCAGCCGGGCCGGGTACCGTACTGGCCTGCTCGACGGTCAGGACCTCGCGGTTGACGAACTCGTCGAAGACCTCGAACGAGCGGCGGCGCGCGGCGATGACGCCCGCCGGGTGGTAGCGCAAGACCACAGTACGGACTCGCACCCGGATCCCCTGGAAAAGGACTGATGGAATGGCCGACGCCCACCCCCGCCACGTCGTGTTCATGGGAGTATCGGGAAGCGGGAAGACGACCTTGGCGCGCCTCGTGAGCGAGCGCCTTGGCTGGCCGATTGCCGAGGCTGATGACTTTCACCCGGCCGCCAATATCGACAAGATGCGCTCGGGGATCGCGCTCACCGACGAGGACCGCTGGCCCTGGTTGCGTGCCATCCGCGACTGGATGGCGCAACAATCCGAGGCCGGGCGCAGCACGGTCGTGGCGTGCTCCGCCCTACGCCGCGTTTACCGTGACGTGCTGCGCGAGGCGGGGGATTCGGTGTCGTTCGTGCTGCTCGAGGGGGACTTCGACACCCTCGAGGCGCGGCTGCTCGCACGCAAGGGCCACTTCATGGGCGCGACCCTGCTCAACTCCCAACTCGACACCCTCGAAGCCCTCGACGACGACGAGGACGGCGTCACGCTCGACGCCGATGAAACCCCCGAGCGGCTCGTCGCCGAGACCATGTCGGCCCTCGGGTTGAGTGGCACCCGCGCCTGAGGGGCTGGCGCTCGACGGGGCGCCTGGCGCCCGGTGAGATCAGCTGGTGGAGACGGGCGTGTGGGGCCCGCCGTACCACTTCGCGGCCCCGCGCAGCGCGTAGCGGCGCGCGAGCGCCGCGACCGTCGCACTCACGGCGGCGAACACGACGACCTCGGCCAGCGAGCTGTCATCCTCATTCTCCGGAGCGTCATGCCCGGTGACGAGGCGCCACGAGGCCTCCAGCGCCTTGCTGGCGGCGAAGCCGGCGGCCAGCGCCGCACCCGTGCTCACAAGTTTCCATCCGATATCCATGCTCTTCCCATCACTACGCAGGCCCCTGGTCCACCGCAAAAGTATCCCGCTGTCGCCCTACTTGCACGCTCCGGCGCGAGGGCGCGGCGCTGTTAGCATGGCTGGGAACGACAGGGGAGCATCGAATCGATGCTGAGAGTGCGCACGTGCGCAGACCCTTGAACCTGCACCGGTTAGGACCGGCGAAGGAAGTCAAGCATTCTCTCCCCGCGGCCATGGGCCGCGGCCCCTCCTTGCGATCCGAGGAGGATTCATGACGCACCGACACCTGCCCGCCACACGCCCGCGGCGCGCCTTCGTGGCCGCGCTGGCCGCCGCGGGACTCGCGCTCACCGCCTGCGGCAACGGCAGCGACGACGCCGGCGATGCGGGCCCGTCGCCGGCCCCAACACAGGAGACGCCGCCGACGGAACTCACCGTCGTCACCCACGACTCCTTCACCTTGAGCGACGAACTCATCGACCAGTTCACCACCGACACCGGTTACGAGGTCACGTGGGTGGCCCCGGGCGACGGCGGAGCCCTGGTCAACCAGCTCGTCCTCACTAAGGACTCGCCGCTGGGCGACGTCGTCTACGGCCTCGACAACACCTTCGCCGCCCGAGCCGTGGGCGAAGACGTGTTCGAGCCCTACACCTCCCCGGAGGCGCCGGACGTCGACACCCCCTTCGGGGAGGCGCTCACCCCGATCGACTTCGGCGACGTGTGCATCAACGTCGACCACGAGTGGTTCGCCGCCGAGGGACTGGCCGAGCCGGTCACCCTCGCCGATCTCGCCGATGAGCGCTACGCCGACCTCCTCGTCGTCACCAACCCCGCGACGTCCTCGCCGGGCCTGTCCTTCCTGCTCGCCACCATCGCCGAATTCGGCGACGGGTGGCAGGACTACTGGAGCGACCTCCTCGCCAACGGCGTCGAGATCGCCGATGGCTGGTCGCAGGCCTACTACGTCGACTTCTCTGGCTCCGAGGGCGAGGGGCCGAAGCCGCTGGTGCTGTCCTACTCCTCCTCCCCGCCTGCCGAGGTCGGCGAGAACGGCGAGCCGCGCACCGGCGCACTGCTCGACACCTGCTTCCGGCAGACCGAGTTCGCCGGCGTGCTCAGCGGCGCGAACAACCCCGAGGGCGCCCAGGCGTTCATCGACTTCCTGCTCTCGCCGGACGTGCAGGCGGACATCCCCGGCAGCATGTACGTCTACCCCATCCGCGACGACGTGGCGTTGCCGCAGGAGTGGGCCGAGTTCGCTCCCGTCGCCACCGACCCCCACGACCTCGCGCCTGCGGAGATCGCCGAGAACCGCGACGACTGGATCCGAGAGTGGACGGAGCTCGTGACCGGCTGATGAAGGCCTTTCCCCGGCACCTGGTGTGGGGGATCGTGGCCGCGGTGCCGCTGGTGTTCCTGGCGGTGTTCTTCGCGTGGCCCGTCCTCACGATGGCCGCGCGCGGCTTCCTCCCGGACGGCGTGGTCGACCTCACCGGGGCCGGGGAGATCTTCACCCGGTCGCGCACGTGGCGCATCATCGGCCTCACCCTGGCGCAGGCCGGGGTAGGCACCGCCATCTCCCTCGTCCTGGGCATCCCGGGCGCCTACGTGCTCTACCGCTGCCACTTCCCGGGCGTGCGTTTCCTCCGCGGACTCGTCACCGTGCCCTTCGTGCTGCCCACGGTCGTCGTGGGCCTGGCGTTTCGGGCGCTGTTCGTCCCGGGCGGGCCGCTGGACTTCCTCAACATCGATGGCACCTTCAGCGCGATCGTCATCGCCCTGGTGTTCTTCAACTACGCGGTGGTCGTGCGCACGGTGGGGGGCATGTGGGCGAGATTGGACCCCCGGGCCGGCGAGGCGGCACGCAGCCTCGGGGCGTCGGCCTGGCGAGCGTTTCGCACCGTGACCCTGCCCTCCCTCATGCCCGCGATCACCTCGGCCGGGGCCGTC
>DATGSB010000128.1:0-2102 GCA_035303045.1 Actinomycetaceae bacterium
AACCACGACGGCGCAGCGTGGCGGGATTCGTACTCGTCGCGGTCGAAGCGGGCGTAGATCACCGGGGTGCCGAGGTAGGCGGCGTCGAAGTGCACGGAGGAGTGATCGGTCATGAACACGTCGCTGCGGCGGATGAGTGCCTGCAGATCGGTGCCGCCGGCCGCCGCCACGGTGATCCGATCGCTTGCGGTGGCAGCCGCGGTGAAGAATGGCGCGACGTTGTAGTGCGGCACGAACACGAACCGGTAGTTGTGGGCCTCGAGGAGCTCCTGCAGTCGCCGGCTGTGCAGCAGGTCGGTGAAGAACCGTTCGTAGGCCGAGCCGGCGAAGGCGTCGTGCTCCGGGCGGGTGCCGAAGACGCGGGAGGGCAGATAACGCCGCCACGTCGCCTTGAAAAGGATGAGTCTGCTCGGCGGCGTCGGGCGCAGCGCATCGAACCGGGGGAGGCCCACCTCGGCGAGCTGGGCGTCGTAGCCCGACACCTCGCGCAACGCCTCGCTCTCGCGCCGGGCGCTGGTGAGGAAGACGTCGTAGCCGGAGCTGCCGCGGTTGACGGCATTGGGGCTCAGGTGCACCCCGTGCTGGAGAAACACTTGCAGAGCGCCGATGCGCCATGCCAGCCGGGTGGTGTAGGCCTGGCGGTCCCAGTGGCGCGGGAGCATGTGGTGGGCCGAATGGGCGTGGGCCATCACCGAGGCGTGGAGCATGAGGAACTCGTGGCGCAGCGAGGAATGCGCCACCGTGTGGCCCAGCCGGCGCACCAGGGAGAACGAGGGGCTCGCGGCGTCGATGACGTAGTAGGCCCGGCGCCGCGGCTCGTGCACCCGCAAATACCGGAAGAGGTGCAGGCCGTTGTCGGCTGCCGAGTCGGCGCGTTCACCCACGAGCCAGATGTCGCGACCCCAGAAGAGGGGCGCGGTCACCAGCCGGAGTAGCCGCAACGCCCGCATTCGCCGCCCGCCCGCGCCGCGGGCCGCGTACCGCAGGTCGGCTCGGAGGAGGCCGGCGTGCCATCGCGCCGCCGCGAGCACGCCGCCGCCGTGGTCGAGCCGCAGGAGGGCGGCCCGCCCGTGGGCCGGGGTGTGGAGGAGGTAGCGCGGCGGGTTAGTGGACGTCGTCGGGGGTGATGTCGCCGCTGCGCATGCGGGCGAAGAAGTCCGGGGCGCGATCCGGGTCGAGGAGCACCGCGGAGCCGATCCCGCCGGGCCGATAGTTGTAGTCGGTGATGGGCGGCGCGCCGACGACGCCGTCCGCGCCGGTGGCGCTGCGGAATGCCAGGGCCATGCGGCCGAGGTCGATGATGCCGGTGTCCTCGACGACGAGGAGGGCCCCGGTGCCGGCCTCGAGGAGCTCCTTGTGGCGGGCGGGGTTGATGAGCGTGCCGGGGTCGTTGACGCGGTCGACGATGGCGGAGACGAGTTGGCGCTGGCGGTCTGCACGCCCGATGTCGCCTTCGCGGTCGGCGTACCGCATGCGGGCGAAGGCGAGAGCGGTTGCGCCGTCGGCCTCGTGGCAGCCGGCCGTCCACTCGAGCTTGCTGCGCCAGTCGTCGACGTCGTAGTCGAGGCACAGCTCGACGCCGCCGACGGCGTCCACGATGTCCTGCATGCCCGCCATCCCGATCTCGACGTAGTGGTCGACGGAGAGGTCGGTCAGGTCCTCGACGGTCGCGACGAGCAGGGGCGGGCCGCCCAGGGAGTAGGCGGCGTTGATCTTGTTGCCGCCGTGGCCGGGGATCTCGACGTAGGTGTCGCGCGGGATCGAGATGAGCGAGGCGGCGCCGGACTCCGGCGCGTGCAGGACCATGATCGTGTCGCTGCGCTCGCCTTCGGTGGCGTCGGTCAGCGCCCCGTCGGCGCGGGAATCCGAGCCCGCGAGCAGGTAGGTGCGCCCCGGGGTGTCGGCGGCGCCCGACAGGGCCTCCACCCGGTTGATCTTGCCGTTGGCCCAAATCAGCAAGCCGACCGGCCATGCCAGGACGAGGACGAGCAGCACCGCGAGCACGGCCAGGGTGCGCCGGCCGCGGCGGCGGCGCCGGACCGGGCGGGGCGCCGGTTGCCGCGGTGGCTGGCCCGGGCCCGACGGTGGGGGAGCGGCGGGGG
>DATGSB010000129.1:0-14722 GCA_035303045.1 Actinomycetaceae bacterium
GATCTGGACGTCGATCGGCTCGTCGGTGATGTCTCCGCTGGGGTACAGCGGCGGAGACAGCGGCATCTCGGTCACGAGCAGGTCACTCAGCACGTCGACCTGCTCTCCGACCACCGCGGATACCGGCACGACGTGTCGCCACTCGCCGAGCTGGTCGACGGCGAGCAGTTGCTCGGCCATCGCCTGTTTGGTGACCGTGTCGGCTTTGGTGACCACGGCGATGACGGGGGTGTTGATCCGCGCAAGTTCCTCGGCGATGTACCGGTCGCCGGGACCGATCCGTTCGTTGGCCGGCAGGCAGAACACAATGGCGTCGACGTCGCTCATGGTGTCGCGCACGAGATCGTTGAGCCGCTCCCCGAGCAGCGTGCGCGGCCGGTGCAGGCCGGGGGTGTCCACGACGACGAGCTGACCGTCGTCGCGGTGCACGATGCCGCGCACGGCACGCCGCGTCGTCTGGGGGCGCCCAGAGGTGATGGCCACCTTGGCTCCCACGAGCGCGTTGGTGAGCGTCGATTTGCCGGCGTTGGGCCGACCGACGAGGCAGACGAAGCCCGCCCGGTGATCTTGCGGCCATTCGGTGCCCAGCATTACTCCTCCTCCGTGGCCGCGACCGGCTCTGGAAGGCGCCGAGCCACGATCGTGGCGAGTTGGCGTCGCCTGCCCTCGGTGCGTTCGGCCCGCAGGACCAAGCCTGCCACGTCGCATTCGTCGCCGGGCAGTGGCAGCTTGCCCAACGTCTTGGTGAGCAACCCGCCCACGGTGTCGACGTCGTCGTCGTCGAGTTCGAGATCGAAGATCTCGCCGAGGTCGTCGATGGGCAGGCGGGCGGGCACCCGCCACACGCCGTCTTCGAGCTCCTCCGCTTCGGGTTCGGCGCGGTCGTGCTCGTCGGTGAGGTCGCCGACGAGCTCCTCCAGCAGGTCCTCGATCGTCACGAGCCCGGCGATTCCGCCGTATTCATCGACGACGAGGCCGATGTGGAAGGACTCCGCCTGCATGCGCCGCAGCAGTTGGTCCGCGGTGACGGTCTCAGGCGTGAACTCGGCCTCCCGCATGACGGTGGTGACGGCGTCATCGGCCGTCTCCGCGCGCAGGTGGGTGCGGCGCATGACGTCCTTGAAGTAGAGCACGCCCTTGACGTCGTCGACGGAGTCGCCCACGACGGGGAGGCGGGAGAAGCCGGAGCGGATGAACAGGGCGGTGGCCTTGCTCAGCCGGGCATCGGCGTCCACGGTGAGCATGTCGGGGCGAGGCACCATGATCTCCCGTACCAGGGTGGTGCCCAGCTCGAAGACCGACTGCAGCATGCTCGATTCGTCGCCGTCGAGTTGCTCGGTGTGGCTGACCCGGTCCACCGCGTCGCGCAGATCGTCAGCGAACTCTTCGCGGGCTTCCTCCTCGGTCAGCTGCCGCCGCGGGCGAAGTGCGCCGAGCAGAGCCCGCGCCGGGGCCGTGATGATGTGGGCGAGGCGTACGAGCGGGAGCAGGCCGTGCAGCCACCGCCCGGGATCACGCCGCGCCAGGTGGCGCGGACCCAGCCCGGTGAGGAGTGCGAGCAGCGCGGCGTTGATCGCCACGGAGACGAGCAGAATCGCCCACCAGCGGTAGAGCACATCGGCGGTGGACAGCGTGATGCACACGGCAGCCGTCGCCTCCGCCAGGCCGCGCAGGATGCGGACGCCGGGGCGGTAATGCTCGCGGCGCTCCACGACTGACCCGACCGCCGCCGCGCGTGGCCGCCCCGCCCGCTGCAACGAGGTGAGAGCGCTACGCCCGGTGTCCCGCAGCGCCGTGTCGGCAGCTTCGAGGAGCGCGGCGGCGAGGAGAGCAAGGACCGCCAGCCCCCACACGGTCCACTGCGGAACCCCCGGTAACAGCGGGGGCAGTTGGGTGATCATCGGGTGGCGAGGAAGGTGAGGAGAAGGCGCCGTTGCAGGTCGAACATCTCCTTCTCTTCGTCCGGCTGGGCGTGATCGAAGCCCAGAAGGTGGAGGATGCCGTGGGTGGTGAGGAGCAGGAGCTCCTCCACGGTGGAGTGCCCGGCCTTACGGGCCTGGCGGCTGGCGACGTCCGGGCACAGAACGATGTCGCCGAGGATGCCGGGTTCGGCTTCCTCCCCCGACCTGCCGGGCCGCAACTCATCCATCGGAAAGGACAGGACGTCGGTGGGCCCGCTCTCGGCCATCCAGCGTTCGTTGAGTTCGGCGATGACGTCGGTCGTCACGAACAGGATCGACAGCTCCGCCTGCGGGTGGACGTGCATTTCCTCCAGTACGAACCGGGCGAGGGCGGCAAATTCCTCCTCGTCGAGTGCGTAGCCGGATTCGTTGCTGACCTCGGTGCTCACCGCAGCCCGCCTCGCCTGGATTGCTTCGAGGCGTGGGCGGAGTGGCTGCGCGTGGCGTCCCAGCGTTCGTAGGCGTCGATGATCTCCGACACCAGCCGGTGGCGGACGACGTCGGCGGAGGTGAGGCGGCAGAACGCGACGTCTTCGAGGCCCTCGAGGATCTCCTGCACGACCCGCAGGCCCGAGGAGGTGCCCGTGGGGAGGTCGACCTGCGTCGTGTCGCCGGTGACGACCACCGTGGAGTTGAATCCCAGGCGGGTGAGGAACATCTTCATCTGTTCCGGCGACGTGTTCTGCGCCTCGTCGAGAATGATGAAGGCATCGTTGAGTGTGCGGCCCCGCATGTAGGCCAGCGGTGCGACCTCGATCGTGCCGGCGGCCATGAGCTTGGGAATCGTCTCCGGCTCCAGCATGTCGTGCAGCGCGTCGTACAGCGGCCGCAGGTACGGGTCGATCTTCTCGTTGAGGGTGCCCGGCAGGTATCCGAGGCGCTCGCCTGCCTCCACGGCTGGCCGGGTGAGCACGATGCGGTTGACCTGCTTCGCCTGCAGGGCGTGCACGGCCTTGGCCATCGCCAAATATGTCTTTCCGGTTCCGGCGGGGCCGAGGCCGAAGGTGATCGTGTGATCGCCGATGGCGTCGACGTACTTCTTCTGCCCCAGCGTCTTCGGCCGGATCGTGCGGCCACGGGCCGAAAGAATGTCGAGGGTGAGGACGTCGGCGGGGCCTTGCCCGCCTGCGCTGGTGAGCATCGTGATCGCTCTGCCGGCGGCATCAGCGGTCAGCGGCTGACCCGTGCGTGCCACCTCGGCGAGTTCCGTGACGAGGCGTTGCGCGAGGGCGACGTCCCCGGCGGGACCCGCAAAGGAGATGACGTTGCCGCGGGCGTGGATGTCGACCTGGGGGAAGCCCTGTTCCACGGCTCGCAGCACTTCGTCTTGTTGGCCCAACAGAAGGGTCAGGGAGACATCACTGGGAATGGTGGTCTGGTGTTCGACCCACGTAGTGCCTTCTCCCCGCTCGTTGGTGTCAGTCATATGCGGCGGACTGCTCTCCTTGGTTCCGTGGCGTTCTCGGCGGTCGCGTTCGCCGTCGCTCGCGCGGGCCCGCGATGCGGGAAGTCTAGTGGAGACTCGCCCGCGTCGGGGGCCCATACGAGCGGACAGCGTCAGTGGGACGCCTCGTGCTTGGCCAGCTGCGCGCGCACCTCATCCATGTCCAACTCGCGGACTGCGGTGATGACCTGCTCGAGCCCGGCAGCCGGTAGCGCACCCGGCTGGGAGAACACGAGCACGCCCTCCCGGAAAGCCATGATCGTCGGGATCGAGGAGATGTTCGCCGCGGCGGCCAGCTGCTGTTGATCCTCGGTGTCGACCTTGCCGAACGTGACGTCGGGGTGCTTCGCCGCGGCCGCCTCGTAGACGGGGGCAAACGCACGACAGGGGCCGCACCAGTCCGCCCAGAAGTCGACGAGGACGATGTCGTTGTCGCGAATGGTCGTGTCGAAGGTCTCGGCTGTGATGTCGATAGTGGCCATGGTTGCCTCTTCCTGGTCGGGGCGTGGCGCGCACGGCGACGGCGTGGCGCGGGTACCGGCCGTCGGCTCGCCTTCGGCCGATACCCTATGGGGTATAACGGCCGGTGGGTGTCGGGCTATTCCCCAGCGGGGGCCGGCTCGACGGCCCAGCGGCCCAGCCGCTCGCTGAGGTGGGCGGTTGCCACCACCCCGGCCGTACCGCTGCGCAAGACGTGAGGCCCGAGCCGCACCGCCTGGGCCCCCGCCGCGCTCAACTCGGCCAGCTCTTCGTCAGTGATGCCGCCTTCGGGGCCGACGATGATGACGACGTCGCCTGCCTGCCCCTCGGGTGGACACTCGGGTAGCGGCACCTCGGAGATCGACGTCGTCGCGCGCTCGTGCAGCACCAACGCCGCGCCCCCCATGCGGGCGGCCTCGGCCACGGGTGCCGCGAGTGAGGTGTGCACCTCGGCGACGCTCGGCAGCCATGCGCGGCGCGACTGCTTGGCGGCCGCGACCACCGCGCTTTCCCACCGGGCGCGCCCCTTCGCCGCCCGTGGCCCCTCCCAGCGCACGATGCTGCGTTGCGCCTGCCACGGGATGACGCCATCGATTCCCACCTCGCAGGCCATGGCGATCGCCTGCTCGTCTCGTCCCCCCTTGGCCAGTGCCTGCGCCAGGACGAGCCGGGGCGAGAGCGCGGGCTCGTCGCTCACCTCGCTCACCGCGACGTCGAGGCGGCTGGCGGCACCGCTCCCGGACATTGCCGCGATGGCGCCGCGCACGCGACGACCCGCGCCGTCGACGAGGTCAACGACCTCCCCCGGGCGCAGCCGGCGTACTTGGATGGCGTGACGGGCCTCCTCGCCCACGAGGGTGACCGTGCCGGCGTCGCCGGCGGCCAGTTCCTCGGGCCGAGCTAGGAAGACCGGCGGGCTCATCGCCCGGCGAGCTTGTCCCGCAGCCGGGAGAAGACCGAGCCGTTGGCTACCGGCGACAGCTGCGGCTCGAGGCGCTCCTCACCGCGGAGTTCGGCGAGGCGGGCGAGCAGCTCGCGCTGTTCCTCGTCGACGTCGCTGGGAACTTCGACGCTCACCTGCACGTTGAGGTCGCCACGGCCGGCGGCGTTGAGCCGGCCCACGCCCAGTCCCCGCAGCGTAATGACCTCTTCGGGCTGGGTGCCCGGGCGGATCTCGACTTCGCGTTCGCCGTCAAAGGTCTCCAAGCGCAGGACTGTGCCCAGCGCGGCGGCCGTCATCGGGACCTCGACGCGGGCATGCAGGTCGTCACCGCGGCGGATGAACACGGGATGGTCCGCTACGTCGATCTCGACGTAGAGGTCGCCGGCGGGCCCGCCTCCGGGCCCGACCTCACCGCTGCCGGTGAGCTTGATGCGGTTGCCGCTGTCCACGCCGGCGGGTACGGCGATGGGGATCGAACGGCGCGTGCGCACCCGCCCCTGGCCGGAGCACTCCGGGCACGGGTCCGGAATGGTCGTCCCGTGCCCCCCACAGGCCGAGCATGGCGTCGTCGTCATGACATTGCCGAGGAAGGAGCGGGCCACCCGCTGGACCGAGCCGCGTCCCTGGCACACGACGCAGGTTTCCACGCTCGTGCCGGGCCGCGTGCAGCGGCCGTCGCAGGTGGCGCACCGTACGGCGGTGTCGACGTGGATCTCGTGCTCGGCGCCGAAGACCGCGTCGTGAAGGTCGATCTCCAAACGCACCAGCGCGTCCTGGCCTCGCCGCCCACGCGGGGCCGGGCCGCGACTCGGGCCGCCGGCCGCGGCCCCGAAGAAGGTCTCGAAAATATCGGCGAATCCGCCGAATCCGCCCGCTGCGGAGGCGCCGCCCCCGCCGCCGAGCGCCGATTCGCCACCGAGGTCGTACAGCTGGCGCTTCTGCGGGTCGGAGAGCACCTCGTAGGCCCGGCCCACGTCCTTGAACTTGTCTTCGGCCTCGGGGCCGGCGACGTCGGGGTGGTACTTGCGCGCCTGGCGTCGATAGGCGCGCTTGATCTCCTCGGGGCTGGCGTCGCGTGAGACGCCGAGGATCTCGTAGTAGTCGTTCACCGCGTTACTTTCTGTCGGATCGTGCAAGGCGGGTCGGTCGGGTAGCTCATCAACCGGCGAGGATGCGCGACAGGTAGCGCGCAACCGCACGCACGGCTGTCATCGTCGAGGGGTAGTCCATCCTCGTGGGCCCGATGATCCCAAGCTGGGCCATCGGTGACGCCGTCTCGCCACCATAGGAGCTGGCGACGATGGACGTCTCGGAGAGCGCTTCGTGCTGGTTCTCCATTCCGATGCGCACCGACACAACATCATCGCTCACCATCTCCGATAACAACTGCATGAGCACAACTTGTTCCTCAAGCGCTTCGAGCACCGGCCCGATCGTCCGGGTGAAGTCGATTCCCGATCGCGCGAGGTTGGCGGTGCCGGCCATGACGATGCGCTCATCGGCGTCCAACCGCAGCGTCGTGGTGAGTTCGTCGATGACGTCGGCCACGAGGCCGCGGTGGGACAACTCGAAGTGGGTGTGCATCGTGTCGAGCAGATCAGCAATCTCGCGCAGCGGCCGCCCCACGGCGGCAGCGTTGATGCGCGCCGACAGCTCACTGAGCACGGCCTCGTCGATCGCGGCGTCGACCTCCATCGTGCGCTGCTCGACGCGGCCCGTGTCGCTGATGATGACGGCGAGCACGCGGGTGTCGCTCAGCAGGATGAGTTCGAGGTGGCGCAGGGCGGCTCGGCGCAGCGAGGGATATTGCACCACCGCCACTTGCCGGGTGAGTTGAGCAAGCAACCGCACGGTCCGCTCGACGACGTCGTCGAGGTCGACGGCCCCGCCGAGGAGGCGTTGGATGGCCGCGCGTTCGGCCGCCGAGAGAGGTTTGAGGTCGGAGATCTGGTCGACGAACAGGCGGTAGCCCTTGTCCGTGGGGACTCGACCGGCCGAAGTATGGGGCTGGGTGATGTAGCCGTGCTCTTCCAACACCGCCATGTCGTTGCGGATGGTCGCGGGGGACACGGCGAGGCCGTGGCGCTCCACGAGCACTCGCGAACCGACCGGTTCGCTCGTTGCGACGTAGTCCTCCACGATTGCTCGCAACACCTCGAGGCGGCGGTCCGTAGGCATTCGTCCCCCCCTTCGTCAACCCGGGCCTGGCACTCACACTTCAAGAGTGCTAATCCTACCCGCCGTCGGTGCGCTTCGTGGAGGCCGGGTGACGAAGTGCATAGCCTGCCCGGGTGAGCGACCGCTATGGCTTTGATGTGCTGGCCCAAGATCCCCACCGCCGCGGGCACTACGCCCATCGTCCGACGACGGCGCGGGTGGCCGCCGAGCGGGGGCTTGTGGTGGAGGATGTGGCCTCCGGCTGGGTCGGCGCCGTCGTGCGGGTGGAGAAGTCCGGCGGGATGCACGTCGTGGTGCTGGAGGATCGCTTCGGCAAGCGGCGCAGCTTTCGGCTGGGCCACGGCTTCTGGGTCGACGGCCGCCCGGTCGAACTCGTCCCGGCCCCGAGCACGGGGCGGGCACCGCAGGGCCGTACGACTCTGACCACCCGCAGCGTCGGCGGCCGCCAGCTCACCCCGTCCGGCTCCTTCGCCATCGCCGGCGCCCGCGCGCGGGTGGCTCGCCCCTCCCGCATCTGGGTCGAGGGCCGCCACGACGCCGAGCTCGTCGAGCGCGTGTGGGGTGACGACCTGCGCGTCGAAGGAGTCGTCGTCGAGCTCCTTGAGGGCATCGACAATCTCGAGTCCGTGTTGCGAGAGTTCTCTCCCGGCCCCCACCAGCGGGCGGGCGTACTTGTCGACCACCTCGTCCCCGGCAGCAAGGAGCAGCGCATCGCCGATGCCGTGCTGCGTCGTCTCGGCGCGCGTGCCGAGCACGTGCTCATCCTCGGCCATCCCTACGTCGACGTCTGGCAGGCCGTGAAACCCCAACGCCTCGGCCTGGAGGCATGGCCCGACGTGCCGCGCGGGACCGACATCAAAGTCGGATCGTTGGCCGCCCTCGACTGGCCCCATGCGAACCAGGCCGATATCGCCTCGGGCTGGCAGCGCATCCTCGGTGCGGTGCGCGACTATCGCGACCTGTCACCGGCGCTGCTCGGGCGCATGGAGGAGCTCATCGATTTCGTCACTGCCGTGCCCGCCTGACTCGGGCCTTCCGGAAGCGGACGGGCGAAACATACGCGCCACCACCTGCCGCCTCGGCCCGGGAGGAGCTATAAGGTGAGGCAACCTACAGCGTTGTAAGGAGACTCCATGGACGGCTGGACTCAAACGTTGGGCGCGGGACCGCTTCTGGCAATAGCGGCGGGCGCGATCGTCCTCATCCTCATCCTGGTCATCCAGTTCAAGGTTCATGCGTTCCTCACGCTGATTCTCGTCAGCCTGATCACCGCGTTTGTCGCGGGCATTCCCACCGATCAGATCGTTCCCACGATGGTCGGCGGATTCGGCGGCACCCTCGGCAGCGTCGCCCTGCTCGTCGGCTTGGGAGCCATGCTGGGCAAACTCGTCGAACACAGCGGCGGGGCGAAGATCCTCGCCGACAAGATGATCGATATGTTCGGCGAGAGCCGGGCGCCCTTCGCGCTCGGCGTCGCCTCGCTGTTGATGGGCTTTCCCATCTTCTTCGACGCCGGCCTCATCGTCATGCTGCCGATCGTGTTCGCGGTGGCCCGCCGCCTCGGCGACAACGTGCTGCTTTACGGGATGCCGGCAGCCGCCGCGTTCTCGATCATGCACGTGTTCACGCCTCCGCACCCCGGGCCGGTGACGGCGACCGAACTGTACGAGGCCAACCTCGGGCTCGTCCTGCTCACGAGCGTCATCATCGTCTTCCCGCTGTGGTACCTCACCGGTTACCTCTGGGGCCTGTGGGTCGGCAAGAGGTTCATCCTCCCGGTCCCCGCCCTGTTCGGTGACAGCGACGACGAGGGGCCGACGAACCCGCCCAAGGTGGGTACGGTCATCGGCGTCCTCCTGCTGCCCATCGTGCTCATCTTCCTCAACACGGGCCTGGACTTCCTCCGTGCCGCCGGAACCGTCTCCCCCGACACCACCTGGTACGCCGTCCTCTCCACGATCGGCCAATCCCCCGTGGCCCTGCTCATCTCGGTGCTCGTGGCCACGGTGGTGCTCGGCCTGCGCCGCGGCGAGAAGGCCACGGTTCTCGAGAAGGTCGTCGACTCCGCCCTCGGGCCCATCTCCTCGGTTGTGCTCATCACCGGAGCCGGTGGCATGTTCGGCAGCGTCCTGCGGGCCTCGGGCATCGGCGATGCCCTGGCGGACACCCTGGACGGCATCGGCTTGCCCGTCATTCTTGCCGCGTATGTCGTGGCAGTCATCATGCGGCTGGCACAGGGCTCGGCGACCGTCGCCCTCGTGACCGCCGCGGGACTCATGGCACCGGCCGTCATGGCCGGCGACTTCAGCGTCATGCAGGTGGTGGCCATCACACTCGCGACCGCGGCCGGATCCGTGTTCGCCAGCCACGTCAACGACTCCGGATTCTGGCTCGTCGGACGCCTCATGGGCATGGACGTCAAGACGACGCTGAAGACGTGGACCGTGCAGCAGACCCTGCAATCGGTGGCCGGCTTCATCGTCACGCTGGGGATCTTCGCCATCTTCTAGGTCCGGGCTTCGCACGTGCCCCCGGGGTAATGGAGGACGACACATGACGACATTCGACATTCGAGACCGCCTCGCGCTGGTGACCGGGTCCTCTCGCGGGTTGGGGCGCACGCTCGCCGCGGGCCTGGCTGCCCACGGGGCTCGGGTCATTCTCCACGGCCGCGACGAGCAGCAGCTGGCCGCGGCCCGCGAGGAGGTCGCTGCGGCCGGCGGCGCCCCGCCCGCCACGGTTCGCTTCGACGTCACCGATCCGGCGGCCATCGACGACGCGGTGGCGAGGCTGCTGGCGGAGCACGGCGCGCCCGACATTCTCGTCAACAATGCGGGGATTCAACGCCGTGCCCCGTTCGCGGAGTTCGCCGCGGCGGACTGGCACGATGTCGTCGCCGCGAACCTGTCGAGCGCGTTCTACGTGAGCCAGCCGATCGCGCGGGCGATGATCGAGCGTGGTAGCGGGAAGATCATCAACATCGGGTCGGTCCAATCCGCGCTGGCACGCGAAACCATCGCCCCCTATTCCGCCTCGAAGGGCGGGCTCGCCATGCTCACCAAGGGCATGGCGGCGGATCTGGCCCGGTACGGCATCCAGGTCAACTGCCTGTCGCCCGGCTACTTCGCGACCGACATGAACGAGGCCCTCGTCAACGACCCCGATTTCGACGCGTGGGTTCGTGGCCGAACCCCGGCGCAGCGGTGGGGGCGGGTGGAGGAGCTCATCGGCACGCTGGTGTACCTCGCCTCCCCCGCCTCGAGCTTCGTCTCGGGCCAGAATATTTTCGTCGACGGCGGAATGACTTCGGTGGTCTAGATGAACACGATGACGTCGGTGGTCATCCACGGCCAAGGAGACTTGCGCGTGGAGAACCACGCCATTCCAGAACCCGGGCCAGGCGAGGTGCGGCTGCGGGTCGCCTACGTGGGGGTCTGTGGGTCCGATCTGTCCTACTACCACCGCGGGGCGGTGGGCAGCTTTGTCGTGCGCGAGCCCCTCGTGCCCGGGCACGAGCTGTCCGGCACCGTCGAGCATGACCCCGGCGGGAGGTGGGAGGCGGGCACGCCGGTGACCGTGCACCCCGCGACCTTCGGCACCTCGCAGCCGGGCCTCGCCGATCGCCCGCACCTGTGGCCGCAGGGCGCCTATCTCGGCAGCGCCTCCACCTGGCCTCACACGCAGGGCGCGATGTCGCAGTACTTCGTCGTGAGCGACGACATGGTGCGCCCGCTACCGCCCGGCCTCGAGATCCGCACGGCGGCCCTGGCCGAGCCCCTCGGGGTGGCACTTCACGCGATCCGCGTCGCAGGCGGTGTGTCGGGACGGCGCGTTCTGGTCTCTGGGGCCGGTCCGATCGGGTTGCTCGCCGCGGCCGGCGCGATCGCCGAAGGGGCGGGCGCGGTCGTCGTCACCGATATCCAATCCGCCCCCCTCCAGCGCGCGAAGCAGCTGGGCGCGGCTGCCACGATCAACGTCAGCACCGACACGGTTCCCAGCGAGTCCTTCGACGTCGTCCTCGAGTGCTCGGGCGCCCCCGCGGGAGTGTCGGCGAGCCTCGAGGCAGCGCGGCGCGCGGGAATCGTCGTCCAGGTGGGGATGCTCCCGAGCGAGCCGGCGCCCATCAACATCGCGCCGCTCGTCGCCAAGGAGGTCCAGCTGCGCGGTGCTTTCCGGTTCAACCAGGAAATCGACGACGCCATCGGCATGCTCGCTGCCCATCCCGACATCGCCCAGGTCGTCACCCACGTCTATGGGGCGGCGCAAGCACACACGGCGTTCGACACCGCCAGCGACTCGAGCGCGTCGAGCAAGGTGCTCGTCGCGATGTGGGAGTGAGCCCTACGCGTAATCAGGGGGTGAGCGCGTGGGTCACCGCATCGGCGAGCAGGCGGCCGCGGCGGGTGAGCACAACGCGCCCGCGGGTGGCGGGGGCGAACTCGATGAGGTCCTCCGCCAGCAGCTGCGCGACCGACTCCCGCAGCGCCTCGGGTACGCGCCGGCTGCCGGCCGGATCGAGCTGGAGGCCTTCGGCGAGCCGGACGCCGAGCATGATGCGTTCCAGTTCGCGCTCCTCGGCGGTGAGCACCTCTCGCCCCAGAGCGGGGCTGGTTCCGGCCTCGAGGCGCTGGGCGTAGGCGCGCGGGTGCTTGACGTTCCACCAGCGAACCCCACCGACGTGGCTGTGGGCGCCCGGTCCGATTCCCCACCAGTCCTGCCCGCGCCAGTAGGAGAGGTTGTGACGGCTGCGGTCAGCGGCGGATCTGGCGAAGTTCGACACCTCGTACCACTGGAGGCCGGCGGCGCGGAAGTGGTCGTCGGCCATTTCGTACTTGACGGCGGCGTCGTCGTCATCGGGTAGCGGCAGTTCCCCTCGTCGTACCTGGGCGCCCATCTTCGTGCCGCGCTCGACGACGAGGGCGTAGGCCGAAACGTGGTCGGGTTCCAGCGCGGTTGCGGCCTCGAGGCTGCGGCGCCAGTCCTCAACTGACTCCCCCGGTGTGCCGTAGATGAGGTCGACCGAAACGGCGAGGCCGGCGGCGCGCGCCCAGCCGACGACGTCAGGCAGTCGCCGCGGATCGTGGGTGCGGTCGAGCGTGGCCAGCACGTGCGGCACGGCCGATTGCATCCCGAAGGAGACTCGGGTGACCCCAGCCTCGGCGAGCCGCGCGAGTGCGGCGGCATCGACCGAGTCCGGGTTGGCCTCGGTCGTGACCTCGGCGTCGGGCGCGAGCCCCCATTCCTCGCGCACCGCGTGCAGCATTCGTGCGAGGTCGGCGGTGGGCAAGAGAGTGGGGGTGCCGCCGCCGAAGAATACGGTCGACGCGGCGCGGGTTGGCCCGAGGGCCGCCATGATCCGCGCGGCGAAACGGATCTCTGCGATGGCGGTGTCGGCGTAGGCATCCTGGCTGGCGCCGCCGCCGAGTTCGGTGGCGGTGTAGGTGTTGAAGTCGCAGTAGCCGCATCGCACGCGGCAGAACGGGACGTGGAGGTAGACGCCGAAATCCCGCTCGGCCAGGCCGCGCGCGGCGGAGGACGGCAGGAGCCCATCAGTGGGCGCCGCAGCGCCCAGCGGCATCGCCGTGGTCACTTCGCGGCCTTGGCGTCCTTCGGCGAATCGGAGCCGAGGGCGGTGATGAAGGCCTCCTGTGGCACCTCCACACGCCCGATCGCCTTCATGCGCTTCTTGCCTTCCTTCTGCCGCTCGAGCAACTTACGTTTGCGCGAGATGTCGCCGCCGTAGCACTTGGCGAGCATGTCCTTACGCAGGGCGCGGATCGTCTCTCGGGCGATGATCCGCGAGCCGATCGCCGCCTGGATCGGCACCTCGAACTGTTGGCGCGGGATGATCTCCCGCAGCTTCGCGGTGATCTCCACGCCGTAGGAGTAGGCCTTGTCGCGGTGCACGATGGCGCTGAAGGCATCGACCTGCTCGTGGTTGAGCAGGATGTCGACCTTCACGAGGTCGGCGGCCTGGTCGCCGGTGGCCTCGTAGTCGAAGGAGGCATAGCCGCGGGTGCGGGACTTGAGCTGGTCGAAGAAGTCGAAGATGATCTCCGCCAGCGGCAGCTCGTAGCGCAGTTCCACCCGCTCGGCCGAGAGGTAGTCCAGGCCCAGTTGGACCCCGCGCCGGTTCTGGCACAGTTCCATGACCGGGCCGATGAACTCCGAGGGGCACAGTACGGTGGCGTTGACCATCGGTTCGCGCACCTCGGCGACCTTGCCGTCGGGGAACTCGCTGGGATTGGTCACGTGGGTGGTCGTGCCGTCTTCGAGGACGACGTCGTAGACGACGTTGGGCGCGGTGGCGATGAGATCGAGGTTGAATTCACGTTCGAGCCGTTCGCGAACGATCTCCAGGTGCAGTAGGCCCAGAAATCCGCAGCGGAAGCCGAAACCGAGCGCCACCGAGTTCTCGGGTTCGTACGCCAGGGCAGCGTCGTTGAGCTTGAGCTTGTCCAACGCATCGCGCAGGCCGGGATAGTCGGAACCGTCGATGGGAAAGAGCCCGGAGAACACCATGGGTTGCGGCTCGCGGTACTCCCCCACGGGCTCGTCGGCCGGTCGCGTCGCCGAGGTGATCGTGTCGCCCACGCGGGACTGTCGCACGTCCTTGACGCCGGTGATGAGATAGCCGACCTCGCCGACGCCCAGGCCGTCGGTCGGCTGCGCCTCGGGCGAACTGACCCCCATCTCCAGCAGGTCGTGGGTGTGGTTCGTCGACATCATCCGCAGGCGGTCGCTGGGGCGGATCATGCCGTCGAAGACCCGGACGTAGGTGACGACGCCTCTGTAGGTGTCGTACACGGAATCGAAGATCATCGCCCGGGGCGGAGCTTCGGCGTCCCCCACGGGAGCGGGGATCTCGGCGACGAGGCGGTCGAGCAGCTCGGGCACGCCCTCGCCAGTCTTGCCGGACACCCGCAGGCAGTCCTCGGGGTCTCCGCCGATGAGGCCGGCGAGCTCTTCGGCGTAGCGCTCGGGCTGGGCGGCGGGCAGGTCGATCTTGTTGAGCACCGGAATGATCGTCAGATCATTCTCCAGTGCCAGGTAGAGGTTCGCCAGCGTCTGGGCTTCGATGCCCTGCGCGGCGTCGACGAGCAGGAGCGCGCCCTCGCATGCGGCGAGCGAGCGGGAGACCTCGTAGGTGAAGTCGACGTGGCCCGGGGTGTCGATCATGTTGAGGGCGTAGGACTCCTTCCCAACCTGCCACGGCATGCGCACGGCCTGCGACTTGATCGTGATGCCGCGCTCCCGCTCGATGTCCATCCGGTCGAGGTACTGCGCACGCATGGTTCGGTCGTCCACAATTCCCGTGAGCTGCAGCATGCGGTCCGCCAGCGTCGACTTGCCGTGGTCGATGTGGGCGATGATGCAGAAGTTGCGCAGCAGCTCAGGCGCCGTCGCCGCGGGCACGATCCGCTGGGACAGCTCGGGGCTCATGATCGGGGGCACTGGGTTCCTCGGGTCGGGGTCATACCTGTGGCGATTCGCACCAGCCAGCCGAGCGATGGTTCGGGTCCACCGGGCGATCGCTCCTCCCTATCGTCCCACGATTTACCCGCCGCCTCCCCGCAAGCTCCTGGGATCCAGCCAGCCGGCACGCGCGAGCTCCTGGGATCCAGACCGTTTGGAGCGCTGGCTCCTGGGATCCAGACCGCTTGGAGCGCTGGCTCCTGGGAGTCTGTCGTTACTCATGGGTTCCAGACCCCCTTT